>CAYSON010000078.1:0-2562 GCA_964432635.1 uncultured Desulfopila sp. | reverse complement strand
CTAAGGCGGAACACCATAGTGCCACAAGAGCGAGGGATGGGATCTGTATGGACATCGACGAAATTAACCTGGCGATCATCAATCACCTCAAAGACGGCCGTATGCCGTTCAAGCAGATCGCCGATTCTCTCGCCCTTTCCGAGGGCACAGTGCGGGCTCGGGTCAAGAAGCTCAAAGACGAAGGGGTGCTCGAAATCACCGCCCTGGTCGACCCGGAGGCGGTGCCCGAGCAATCGATCGTTATTGTCGGCGTTCGCCTCAAAGATATGGACCTGGTGAAAAAAGGAGAGGAGTTCAGTCGGTTACGTGGCGTCACCTCGGTCTGTGTGGTCACCGGGCGCTTTGATCTCCTTGCCACCGTGCTGCTCACCAAGGAGTTCACCATGCTCAAATTTTATACCGAGGAGGTGGCTAAGCTGGAGAACGTTCGGGCGGTGGAATCCTTCGTGGTCTACAAGAGTTTCAACCTCAAGGTGCCGCTCACTCTGCCGGGGTGAGTTGGGCCAATGGCCAGCAAGGGAGGGGGCTCGTGGTCATCACGGACCCCGCATGGGATATAACAGGCAGGCGAGGCGTAGCAGGTTATGGAAAAGGTGAAAGAGACGGTGTTGCATGGCTGGCATGTCGAGCAGGGGGCGAACATGGCGCTCTTCGGCGATTATCATATGCCGCTATGGTACAAAAGCGGGGCCAAGGCCGAGCACCTGGCGGTGATAAGCGCTGCCGGGATCTTTGATACCAGTCATATGGCGGTGGTGGCGGTGGCCGGCAGTGACGGACGGCGCCTCCTGCAGCTGTGTTTCAGTAAGGACCTGGAGCGGTGCCTGGGTGGCGGGCCTTTGGTCGCTGGCCGCTGCGTCTACGGGGTGTTTCTCAACGACGATGGTACTGTGCTTGACGATGCCATCGTTTATCAATTCGACGATACCAGTTTCATGGTGGTGGTCAATGCCTCCATGGGGGCAGGCGTCACCGCCCGTCTTTCCGCAAACGGCGGGGGGATGGTGGTAACGGTTAGCGATTTTACCGACCGGGTCGGCAAGATGGACATCCAGGGGCCGCTCGCCGCAAAAATTCTTGGTCGGGTTGTGCACGATGCACAGACGGTGTTCGCCGCCATGCCCTATTTTTCCTTCAAAGGAGGCTTCGGGCCATTTGCCTCGCGACAGGCGGTCACCCTCATTGACGGCACGCCGCTGCTGTTGTCACGTACCGGGTACACCGGGGAATTCGGGTTCGAGCTCTTTGTCGCCATCGAGCGGTTACCGGCGCTGTGGGCCATGCTTTTGGCAGCGGGTGAAGACAGCGGTCTCCTTGCCTGTGGTCTGGCG
Source organism: uncultured Desulfopila sp. (assembly GCA_964432635.1). Taxonomy (GTDB): domain Bacteria; phylum Desulfobacterota; class Desulfobulbia; order Desulfobulbales; family Desulfocapsaceae; genus Desulforhopalus_A. The sequence goes on along the minus strand of CAYSON010000078.1, from coordinate 1,231 downwards.
GCCCGCGACTCCCTGCGCGCGGGGGCGGTACTGCCTTTGTCGCACCAGGATATCGGCTCCTGGCCCTTTCTCAACAATCCCTGGCAGTTCGCCCTGCCTTGGAGCGAAGAGGGCGGCGCGTTCACCAAAAGTTTTCTCGGCGGCCCGGCCCTGTTGGCTGGCCCCGCGAACAACTATACCCTACCCTTTGCCGGATTCGATGCCCGCAAGATAAGCAGCGGCGAGGGCAGCCTGGTTATCAATGAAGATGGCAGGAGGATCGGAACGATTCTTACCTGCACCACCGACATGGCCATCGGCCGGCTCGGAGGCGAGATCGTCAGTGTCGCCGCCGACCGCGATTTTGCCGCCAAAGGCTTGTGTTGTGGCTTCGTCCTGCTCGATGAACCGCGTGTTCCCGGCGATCAGGTGGTGCTGAGCGACGGCAAGCGTAAGCTCTCCGTCGAGATACGGGCCGATATCCGTCCGCTGCGGACGGCTCGACGGCCAATGCGTGAAATGCTGTGATGTTATGGAAGCGTGGTCAACTTTATCTGGGGAGACATTACCATGAAGGAATTGAACGAGCTGTTGTTTAACGAGGAGTTTCGCTACACCGAGGAGCATGAGTGGGTGAGCACCGCTGGCGACACCCTGATGGTCGGTATCAGTGACTACGCCCAGGACCAGTTGGGAGACATCGTCTTTGTCGAGATGCCGGAGATTGGCACCACCTTTGGCAAAAATGAGCAGTTTGGCACTCTGGAGTCGGTCAAGGCGGTGTCGGAGTTGTATCTGCCGGTGGGCGGCGAGGTGGTGGCGGTTAACGAGGCCTTGGGCGATGCCCCGGAGCTGATCAACCAAGACCCCTACGGAGCCTGGATCATCAAGATCAAACCCAGCGATAGCGGCGACATGGAGCAGTTGCTCAGCGCCGACTCTTATCGTCAACTGCTGCGGGGATAAGATTATGCGTTATCTACCACATACCGACGACGAGATCCGCGACATGCTGGCGGTGATCGGACGCAGCAGCCTCGACGAGCTGTTTTGTTCGGTGCCTGATGGTTGCCGCTACCAAGGGGAAATGCATCTGCCGGAGGCCATGGACGAATGGCAGCTGACCGAGCATATGGAAAAGCTGAGCGCGGCCATGCAGGTTGATCACCGAGCCACGGTGCTGATCTGAGCCGGCAGCTACCATCATCACATTCCTGAGACCATTCGCGCCATTATGAGTCGCGGCGAGCTG
>CAYSON010000077.1:1751-9947 GCA_964432635.1 uncultured Desulfopila sp. | reverse complement strand
GCGAGCTGGCGTGCCAACTGAAATCGCTTGAGGGGGGCATCTTCACCTTGCACATAGCGCTGCAGCGGCAGATAGACTTCGCCTTCGAGGTGGCGCAGCAATTCATCGAGGCGCCAGGTCAGCACCTGCCGCTGGAACCCGGCGGCGCCAAGGCCAAGGTTTATACACTCGCCGATATGGGCAAGGAAATCGAGGGGCAGGAAAAAGCGGAAATTGCAGAAGACCCCGAATCGATCGGCAAGATACTGGGCGATCATCCGCTCCATGCCCTGACTCTGGATGAGGAAAAGCTCCGGGGCAAAGAGGCTCTCTTGCCGCGTTGTCTCAAGAATGGAGGCAACCCCCTCCATCAGGGTCTCGGTACGATTGGCGAGATAGAGGGTGAACATTGGCCTCGAAAGTGACATTAACGTTGCGGCCGCAGCGGTGGGAAAGAGCGACCGAGCCGTTTCCCCCGTTTACAGGAAGGGTTGGTCCCGGTATTATTTGTTCCCTACCCCGGCATACTCGGAGATGGCGTAAAAGAGACCGATAATGATACCGACCGCGAAAAACAGTCGCAGCCGCCGATCCCAGGGCAGCTTTTCTCCCCCTGCCATATATTGCAGGAGGGCGACGATGATGATGACGATACCGATGACATAGGGCACGGTTTGCAGCAACTGCCACAGCGTCGCCGAGACGGTGGCCATCAGGTCACCGCCGAGCCGCAGGTTAAAGAGAAAATAGAGGACGGCGGAAGCCGTCATGGTGACAATCTTTTTACCGCTATCCATATGAACTCACTGAAAACTCTCTACTTCCCCGGGACTGCAGCACCATCGCTGCGCCTCTACCCGCTGTTTTTGCTGTTTCAAAATCTGCACTTCCTGTCGCCGGTGGAACCCCTTCCCTCGAGCAACCAGCGCGAATCGGCAGATAGTTTCACTAATTGGGGTTTCTGTCAAGTACATACTCCCCGCCCCCTCGGGCCGGATCGGCAGCGCTTTGTCCGCCTGCTCGACGATATCGCCTCGCGCGGCCCCGACTATGCCACGCAATTGGCCTCGTTGACGCTGGCCTCGATCACCGACCGCGGTCCGGACGAATCGGAACGAGCTCTCGTCAAGTCGCTGCTGCCGTCGGCAGGACTTGGCAACGACCTTGAGGGCGCGGAGAAAGATGGTCTGTGGCAGGCGCGGCTGCTGCTTGCCATCGGCGAACTCCTCGACCAGGAGGAGGAAGAGATCGCCCTGTCACTGTCGAGATTTGAGGACGACGAGAAAAGACTCTTCGAGGAGCTGCAGGGAGACGACGAGAGGGAAGAAATGGAGGACTTGCTGGGCGGACTGACCCGCCTCGACACGGCACGACGCGGCAACTCCGCAAGTCATGTCAGACAACGTTGCCAGGCCTGGAAAAGCCTCTATGTGGCCATGGATGATCGCGAAGAGTTTCCGGTTCTTCTTGCCCGCACCGGGGAAAGCGGCGAGGTCGTGCGCCAGGACTACGAGCGGCTCACCGGCCAGACGGCCGTCGTTCCCTTAACCCTGCCGTTACCAACGGTGATCGGCTGGAAGATCGATGAGGCAGAACAGGCTTTACGTCAATTCCTCAAGCGCTCCACCCCGACCCTTGCCACCATCACCGCCTACCTCGAAACTTTACTGCACCTCGATCCATCCGCAGCCGAACAGGCGCAAGCGCTTGACGCTCAAACCCTCACCAGCTGGCAACACCACCTTGACACAGCTTTCCCCAAGGAGCGTTTTGGGCGCACCGCACTCACCTTCTCCCTCTTCCCTGGTTGGCCGATCGACTCCTTGCTCAGCCATCCCAGGAAACGTCGGGCCTCGTCCCGCAATGGCCTGCTCGCCGCCCTGGGATGAGCCTGGCGCGCAGCGCTTGCCCGGAACCTATTTGCAGCAGGTGTAGGGGTTGATGGTCAGCACCGGACAGGAAGCGGAGCGTACCACCTTGCCGGCAACACTGCCGAACATGATCTTTTCCAGACCCTTGTATCCGTGGGTACCCATGATGATCATGTCCGCCTTGACTTCTGCCGCGTACTCGACGATCTTCTCGGCCACATCGCCCATCAACACTTTGTACTGCAATTCCTTGACTCCCACCGATTCGCAGTAGGCCACCATTTCACTGCAGAAGGAGGCCATCTTGGCCTCGGCGCCCTCCAAGAGCTCCCCTTCCAGGGTCGGCAAGGTCATCTGCGGCACAAAAAAGCCGGAGTAATCGTCGAAATTCTGGACGACGAAGACCAGATTCATCACCGCCCCGAACTTACCGGCCACATAAGCCGACGACTCGGCGACCAGCCTTGAGTTGTCAGAAAAATCCACCGGTGTCACCACCCTCTTGACTTCACGAATGATGCTCATACCTCCTCCCCCTTGTTGATGTAAGATGAACGAAAGCGGCAATGGCTTCGGCACGCACCCCGTCACCATGCTGCCAAGTGTTTTCTTCATCAATTGTCGCATACTCCCGCCGCCAACGCAAGGAAATCATGGCGATTACCCTGTGCCGGCGCTGGTTCTTGCACCAATTTCCTTTTGACAAAAGGGAAAAAACCGATATCTTTCTCAACAGACACATCGTGGCACTGTTCTCGCCGGTCGAGAGAACACCAGCTCGTGCCCCGGCACAACCACCATTTTCCAGCGAGGTACCAGGGTGAGCAGCATCAAGGCCATTTCCATCAGCGACCGCAAGGGCGTTCGCAAGAACAATGTCGCATCGGTCAAACTGATCGCTGCTTTCGGTTTGGAAAACGACGCCCATGGCGGCCGATGGCACCGCCAGGTCAGTCTTCTCGCCCAGGAGAGCATCGATACCATGCGCGCTAAGGGGCTCGAGGTGGTGGCCGGCAACTTTGCCGAAAACCTCACCACCGAAGGTCTTGACCTTACCACCCTGCCCGTCGGCCAGCATCTCGCCATCGGCGACACCGAACTGGTGGTCTCGCAGTTGGGCAAGATCTGCCACGTGCGCTGCGCCATCTATCACCAGGCCGGGGATTGCGTCATGCCGCGCCAGGGCATTTTTGCGGTGGTCAAGAAGGGCGGTCCGATTCGTGTCGGTGACCGCATCAGGATGTTCGATCAGATATCTCGTGCCGCGGCCATCGTAGGCAGCAAGGAGACGGAAAAGATCCACGGTGTCCGTTTGCAGCAGCTGGTCAGTGAAAAATTCCTGCCGGCCTTTGTCCGTTACGACGCCCTCAGCGACAAGGAAGGGGGTACCTTTCCCGCCATCCTCACCGATCTCACCACCACCCAGAAGATCTCCACCATCGTCGTCTTTGATCCGCAAGGCAGCCTGGGGCTGCACCTCTCCGGCTGGCGGCGACGCGACGACTCAGCTTCTTGCTACCTTTGCGAAGCTTCGACCATTTACTACTGCCGCAGCCTGGCCGAGGTGGAGGGCTTGATGCCCTGAGAGTCGCCCTCCGGCTCGACTGCCGCCTCAGCGCGGCGGTTTTTCCCCCCAGTGCACGGCGATGGTGCCGAGCATGAACTTCTCATAGCCGACACCGGTGAATCCGGCCCCGCGAAACAATGCGGCAAGGGTTTCGGCGTCGTGGAAATCCATGGTCGAGCCGGTGAGATAGGCATAGGCGGCCCTATCGTCGGCCAAGAGCCGTCCCAGCAAGGGAATGCCGAAGCGCAGATACAGACGCACCAGGGGGTAGAGCAGGTTGCGCGCCGGTGGGGTGGTGTCGAGGCATACCACCCGCCCCCCCGGTCGCAACACCCGGTGGACCTCGCGCAACACGTGGTCCGCCTTATCGACGTTGCGCAGCAGGTATCCGAAGGTCACCGCCGCAAAGGTGTCGCCGGCAAAGGGAAGAACATTGGCATCGCAGGCATGCCAGCCCACGGAGCATCCAGCGAAACGTCTTTTGGCCTGTTCGAGCATCTTGAGGGAAAAGTCACCGCCGACCACCCGATTTTCTGGATGGGTCTTTGCAAAAAGAGCGGCGATATCGCCGGTCCCGGTGGCGAGATCAAGGATCACGCCAGCCTGAGGCGGTCGGGCCTGGGCCACCACAAAGCGGCGCCAGCCTTGATCCTGGCCCAGGGTCATCACCCGGTTCATCAGGTCGTAGCGTGAGGCGATGGCATCGAACATCCGCCGCACCCCTTCCCCTTTATGTGTTGTCATGCCCTCTCCTCCCGCTGACCAGACCAACCACGTCTCAACAAGGGGCGAAGCCCGGGGTGCGCGGAAAGGGAATAACCTCGCGGATATTGGTCATGCCGGTGACAAACTGCAGCAGCCGCTCAAAGCCCAAGCCAAAACCGGCGTGGGGCACCGAACCATAGAGGCGCAGATCAAGATACCATTGATAATCGGCGAGGTTAATCCCAGCCGCCTCCATGCGGCTAACGAGAACATCGTAGCGCTCCTCGCGCTGGCTGCCGCCAACGATCTCGCCTATGCCCGGCACGAGAATATCCATGGCCGCCACGGTCGTGGTGTCATCGTTGATGCGCATATAGAAGGGCTTGATCGCCGCCGGATAATCGGTGACGATAAGCGGCCGTTTGAACACCTCCTCGGTCAGATACCGTTCGTGCTCGGATTGCAGATCGAGCCCCCAGCTTACCGGAAAGGCGAAGGTTTTATCCGCCTGCAGCAGCCGCTCCACCGCCTCCCCATAACTGATGTGGGCAAAATCTTGGTCGATCACACCTTTGAGCTTGTTGAGCAAGCCTTTCTCGATAAAGGAATCAAAGAGCTGCATGTCCTCGGGGCACGAGACAATGACATCTTCGAGCAGGAACTTGAGCATCTCTTCGGCCATGGCCATGTTCCCGCGCAGATCGCAAAAGGCCATCTCCGGCTCGATCATCCAGAACTCCGCCAGGTGCCGCGAGGTGTTGGAGTTCTCCGCCCGGAATGTCGGCCCAAAGGTATACACATCCCCGAGAGCCATGGCATAGACCTCGGCCTGTAACTGGCCGCTCACCGTCAACCCGGCAGGGCGACCGAAAAAGTGATCATCCTTGCCGGCACCACCAACGGTGGCGACCTGAAACATCTCGCCCGCGCCCTCACAGTCGCTGGTGGTTATGATCGGCGTATGCACCTGCACAAAGCCCCGCTGCTGGAAAAAACGGTGTACGGCAAAGCCGAGATGGGAGCGCACCCGAGCAACCGCCCCGAGGGCGTTGGTGCGTGGTCGCAAATGACTGATCTCTCTTAAGAACTCGAAGGAATGTCGCTTTTTCTGCAGGGGGTAGTGTGCCGGATCGGCGCCGCCGACCACAATCACGCGGCTGGCCTGAACCTCGATATCCTGCCCCTTGGCCGGAGAGGCCTTGACCTCGCCCTCAATCATAACGCTGCAGCCGGTGGACAAGGCTTTGATTTCATTGTCGTAGTTAGCAAGACTGCTGTCAGCGATGACCTGTAAGTTGGCCAGCGAGGAGCCGTCGCCGATTTCGATGAAGGAAAAACCGCCGGCATCTCTTTTGGTGCGTACCCAGCCGGCGACACTGATCTGCTTGCCCACTGGCTGATCGGCAAGAACATTTTTTATCCGTGTTTTCATCATAATCACCTAGTTTTTGACATTGTCGAACAGTATATCGCCATCTCGCCCTGGCCGGGAAGAGCGGCGGCGCGACCAAGCAGCCATGCCATGTGGGCGGCCGCCACCGGACACTTCAACAACAGCAGAAAAAACACCTCACGGTCGGTCTCCGCAAGGCTCTCGAAATTGCCCTGCCCCTTGGCTATAACCAACTCGGCCGAATCAAAGAGCCTGCGAAACTCAGGGGAGCAACGATGCAAAACGGTACCCGGACAGCGCGAGCCGTTGCTGACGATGCGCGCGTAACGGTCAAGTCCGGCGGTCACCGCGTCGGCATGCAGCGCATCGTTGATGATCGGGCCATCCTTGACAGCAACGGTGATCTCCACGCCCCGAGCAAAGAGATGACCAAGCAGGAGGCGATCATAAACGATCTCGCCGCAATTATCGGCCAAATAGAGCACCCGGTCGCCATTTTTCAAGGAATTGAGTCGCTGCTCGAGCATGGCATGGTGATCCACCGCCAACGGGGCGGTACGGCACCTAGCCAGGGCTCCAGCTACCTCGATCTCGGCGAAGGCCCCGTAATCGACGGCGTTACCGGCGATGGCCAACCGCAGGGCCAAGGAAAACGGAATCGGCCCATGGCGATGTTCGGCCTCAATGTCGGCGACGACCTGCAAGGCCATGTCGTTGCTTCGTTTCTTGATAGCCTCATAGGGATCAAGGCAGCCGCTGATGGCAGAGATGGTTGCATAAATAACCTCGGCGTTGGCTGGGGGGCTGTCTCCGAGGTCGAGGGTGGCGAGAATCCCGGCAGTGGTCCGCACCACCCTGGCCTCGAGTTCCGGCGAGCACTGGGCGAGTCTTACCACCTGCAGGGCTTGACGAAGGAAGCAGGGAAGACAGTCAACGGCGGTTTTCACAGCAGATAGTCCCTCCGAACATTGCTCAGCGCAGAGAAAAGCGAACTCTTGGCCTGCGGTTCCTGTGCGTAGAGACCCTCAAGCAGGGTCCGCACCTTTTCCCTGCGCGTGTCTGCGGCAAGCGGACAGAGATTTTTCACCGGTTGTAGGCTCATCGCCTCGGCGAGACGTTCCACTTCGCATTTTTCCAGGTAGGCAAGAGGCCGCACCAAGGCCAGAGTGGCAGCAAAGAGGTTCTGACGAGGTACCATGGTGGAAAGATTGCCGCTGTAGATGGCGTTGAGCAGCAACGTCTCAATGAGGTCGTCCTTGTGATGCCCCACCGCCACTTTGTTACATTTAAGGAGCGCCGCAGCATCGAATAGCTGGCTGCGCCTGTTGCGGGCACAGAGAAAGCAGGTTCGCTCTTGTCCAACAATCGGGCGTTCGGCAACGACGGTCAGTGGCAGGTCCCATAAGGCCAATTGCCTGCCAATAGTTTCTTCAGGCCTCCCGAACGCGGGCTGAGTTGTCCAGAACCGGTGATCAACGTGATAGGGAATCAGGGTGAAGTGGATAGGGGCTTTATACTGCCAGAGGCGTAACACCACCGCCAGTACCAGGCTGTCGACACCCCCGGAGATCGCCACCAGCACCCTGTCCCCGTCGGCAAACATCGAGAAATCATGCATTGCCCGGCCGATCTTACGGTTGATGGAACGTGGCAGGCGAAACTCGCTGGTCATCGCGACAAAGAGGCAAGAGAAGTAATCAGTCTCGGCATGGGTCACCACCGACCGCTGCATCGGGCACATTTTGCAGCGGATCGTTCCATGATAACGATTATACGAAATACCGACTATCTCGCACGAATGTCGGCTGGTGGCGGCGCAAGCGGGGTATCGACGGGGTTACTGCAGATAAGGGCAGGAGGCGAGCCGTTCGGTGACTCCCTGTTCCATCAATTGCTCAACGCTTACCCACTTGAAGCCTCGCCCCTGCATCTTATCAAAGGTCAAGATATTGTCGAGAAAAGACTCCTGGGTCTCCTGGAAGTCGGCAGTCCATAGGACCGCACCGCTGCCCGCATGCACCAGGGTCATGGTAAACTCAGCGGAAGCCGGATCGTCCGAGGCATATTCCGTCCCCTGCCGCTGTTTGAAACGGCGCACCGCGGTGGTCAAGACGCCGTCACAACCAACCTGCTTTCCCAGGGAGGCTGCCGTGCCAAACACTCCACGGGAGAGTTCCGGCGAATAGCTAGCGGCCTGGCTGGCACTAATGAGACGTACCTTGCTGTGGTCACTTAATTGCCGGGTGGTCACCTTTGTCGTAAAACTTGCCCCCTCCTCCAGCGACCGGCGCTGTTCAACCGACAAGGGGGTATCATCGTCGATAGCGAAAACGGCTGGAAGTACGGCGATACAGGAGAGCGGCGTCAACGGCGCCCGCCCTTTTTCGGTATCGCCGAGATGTGCCGTACAAGCAGTCAACAACGTCAAGGAAATCCCGCACCCTACCACAACGTTCCATACTTTTTTCACAACCCACCCCCGGATGAAAACGTGCCTTTCCGGCACCTTCAATATCAAATTGTCGTTACAAGCTACCCTTCGAGGAAAGCGCTCCAATAAAGTCGATCGGGGTTACCGCCGCCTTGAGGACCCGCCCAAAGCCCTTGAAAACCGCCTCTATTATATGGTGGCCATTTTCTCCATGCAAGAGATCAATATGCAGCGTCAGACCTCCATGTTG
>CAYSON010000077.1:0-1741 GCA_964432635.1 uncultured Desulfopila sp. | reverse complement strand
GGGCGAACGCGCCCGATTCGTTCGCCGCGCACCGCAGCAGCTCCCGCGGGAATCCGCGCTTGAGAAAAGCCTCGACGAGGTGGGGCGGCCCGTTGCCGAACATCACCTTCGCCTCAGGAAAAAACTCCTTGGCCAGGGCGGTATCGAAAGTGCCGACCTTCTCCTCGTTCACCGCCACATGGTAATGAAGAAACGGTCGGTTGCAGGCATCAATCACCAGTCGCACCAAGGCCTCATCCATCGGCAGATAACAACTTCCGTAACGGGCAATGCCACCCAGGTCACCCAAGGAGGAAGCGATGGCCTTGCCGAGGCAGATGCCGATATCCTCGACACTGTGGTGATCATCAACGTTGGTGTCGCCTTTGGCAACCACAGTCAGATCGAAAAACCCGTGCACGGCAAAAAGCGTCAGCATGTGATCGAGAAAGGGTACGCCGCAGTCTATATTCGCCTGGCCGCGGCCGTCGAGACTCAATTGCAGACGAATGTCGGTTTCTTTGGTGGTTCGAACAATTTCGGCCTTTCGTGGTTTCGTGGTGGCGTTCATGTTTGTCACGAGATTTGACGATCAATGGGAGATCTCCCCGCCACCCGGCAAACGAGCCTGGCGAAACGGGTAATTCAGGTATCGGGCCAAGATCATTCACCATACCCTAAACCGAGGATTCCTTCTCTATTTTTCGTGACAGACGACAAGAAAACAATTATATTGTCCAACTTAGCTCAAGCGTTTTTTTAATTGACACCCAATGGCAGACCTTGTATAAACACCGCAGTTTTGCTGAGAGGTACATACAACCAGCGGGAATAACTCAGTGGTAGAGTGCAACCTTGCCAAGGTTGAAGTCGCGAGTTCGAATCTCGTTTCCCGCTCCACGTTTCGAATACAAAAGGTTCGACGCTGTTCGGACCTTTTTTTATTAAAAAGTTGCATCTTTGAGGGATACAATGAAGACCTATCTTGCCCCAGTCAACGAGATCGAAAAGAAATGGTACGTTGTCGACGCCGAGAACAAAGTGCTCGGCCGCCTGGCTTCGGAAATTGCCAATCGGCTGCGTGGCAAACATAAGCCGACGTTTTGTACCTTTATCGACAATGGTGACTTCATCGTCGTCACCAACGCCGAGAAAATCGCCCTGACCGGGAACAAACTCGACGACAAGCAGTACTATCGGCACACCGGCTACATGGGTGGCCTGAAAGAGTCCTCGGCAAAAGAGCTACTCGTCAAGCACCCCACCGACCTGCTGATGCATGCTGTGCGTGGCATGCTGCCGAAAAACAAACTCGGCCGGGCACAGCTGAAAAAGCTGAAAATCTATGTCGGCACCAACCATCCTCATGCAGCGCAGCAACCGGTTGCGTTGGATATTTAATTCTGGAGAGATAATATCATGGCACAGGTTCGTTATTACGCCACCGGCAAGAGAAAGAACGCGGTTGCCCGCGTCTGGTTGACCCCCGGCAGCGGCAAAATGATTGTCAACGATTTGGAAGTGGATGCCTACTTCGGCCAAATCTTCAAGAATCAGCGTATTGTCAAACCGTTCAACGTCACGGAAACGATGGAGCAGTACGATGTCGTAGCCACCCTTCGCGGCGGCGGCAAATCCGCCCAGGCTGATGCCCTGTGCCACGGCATCTCCAAGGCTCTGCTCGAGACCAACCCGGACAATCGCCTTCCTCTCAAGCAATCCGGCCTGTTGACCCGTGACCCGCGCATGAAGGAACGGAAGA
>CAYSON010000076.1:0-10004 GCA_964432635.1 uncultured Desulfopila sp. | reverse complement strand
CCGGGGCAGCGAAAAAGATCGAGCCGCCGGTGGCGGCGAATGCTCCAGGCCCGGCAGCCTCCGCCCCGGCAGGCAATGTCGTCAAAGAGGAGCCGACTCCTCCCCCTGGTCGGGACTGGACCATGTTTTTCTGGGGCTTGATGCTTGGTGTGATCGCAGTGGCGGTGCCAGGTTTTGTCCTCTTGCAACGTCGCGGCAGAGCCGGCTAGCAGGGGATTGGCCTGAGCTCCTCCCCAGAGAGGCGGTGCAGAGCGGCCGCCAAGGGACAATCGGCGCCCCTTTCCGCACCGCGGCGATAACAATCAAGCATTCGCAAAGAAAGGGCCGCCAGTTCCCGTCGCACCTGCCGCCGCTGGCCCTTGATGCGAGCGATGTTCATGCGGTCGTATGCGGTCGTGTGATGGCGCAACCAGGCAATGGTCGCGGCCGCCGCCCGCTCCTCCACTGGGATCCGCGCGGTCCTGGCCACGGTGTTACTGCCCACCGGGGTGGCCAGATCAGTCACCCGTTGCGCCACCGCTTCGGCGACATCCCGGTAGAACGGATGAAAGTCGAGGAAAACGAGCACGCGACGCCTGAACTCCTCTCGATACTGCTCCTCCTTTTTCTCCCGCGCCGCCACCGCCCTTGCGCGCCCCTGCTCATAACCGGGGGCCTCTCTCATGGCCGCCATCTCCGCAGTGGCCGCTTCAATACTCGCGCCATCGGCCCAGATCCCACGGGACATCAGCCGCCTGCCGACTTTGACCTGCACCAGCCAGGTCGGCCCCTTGGCCTTGACCCGTTTGGTCAACGGAGCGTCTCCCGGTGGCAGAAGCCGCCAGTGCGCAGGGGGCCGCAGCACCTCACCGTTCTCGGCCCGCACCGTTTCCGCAGTGGGTCCAGGCTTGACCGTACGATTTTCGTTTGGCATGGAAGAAAACTGGGTGTTCGGCCTTGGCGAAGAGGTGTGGCTACTCCACCAAGGGAGGGAACGGCGCTGAGGGGTGCCGGCAGACCTTGGTCCGGGGGCCAGACGCTTAGATATTCTTACGGATGGCGGCGAGGAGGTCTTCCTCTGAGTAGGGCTTGGTGATATAGTCGTCGGCACCCTGCTTCATCCCCCAGAACTTATCACTGGCCTGATCCTTACTACTGACGATGATCACTTTGATGTCCTTGGTCTCTGGGGTGTTTTTCAGCTGGCGGCAGATCTGAAAGCCGTTCTTGTTGGGCAGGATGACATCAAGCAGGATCAGGTTCGGCTGTTTCTCGCTCGCTATCTCGATAACCTTGTCACCCTCGGCCAGAGCGACCACCTGGTAGCCATTTTCAGCACAGACCGACTCGGCGATCTTCCTGTCAGTAGGACTATCTTCAACAATAAGTATGAGTTTGTTTGACATTTTCATTTCCTTTTCCGCCGAGCAGCAGCTCGGCCAATAAAATTTTTGCTTACATCACCCCCAGCCGAACCAGCCAGTGCCGGCAAAAGGGATATTCGTTACACTGTACCACCCCGCCATTTCAGTGCCCGCGTGATGGCGGCGATATCCGGAACCAAGCCAATTCCTCCGTCGGGAAGGGTGTAGCTGCCAAGGACATCGCTGCTGTTTCTTGGCACCATCAGGTCGCTCGCCACACCAAACCCAAGTTCAAGCTTATCAAGGCGCACACCGTGCGGCGTCGCGACGATGAGCTTGGCGAGCGTTTTTTCATCGGTTGCAGCGCGGACCACCAGATACTTCAAGGAGCGCAGCGCTGCCTCCGGCGCCATGCCAAAGTGCTCTTCCAGGCTGATCACCGGCAGGATGGTCTCCCTGTACTGAGCGGCGGCAGCCAGGGCCGGTGATTGAAACACCTTGACATCTTTAAGGATAAACTCAAGCTGATGCCGACTGAGCAGCCAAAAGAGCCTGCCTTCCTTGCCGCTTGGGGTGTTCGCCTGTATTATCGCTATTTCCAGCTTAGTTTCCATCATCTCTCACTGCAAGGAAAAATCACCACACCTCGCCCTGGTGCAGCTTTTCGAGGAGGCGGACAAAAACCTCCTCCTGATACGGCTTGGTCATATAATGGCGAATGCCCAACTCCCTGGCCTTCTGCTGATGCTTCTCCGACGCCCGTGAGGTCAGCATGATCACCGGAATATCACGGTAGAGTTCGTTGTTGTTGAGGGTGTTTTTCAACTCGTAGCCGTTCATTCTCGGCATTTCGATGTCGAGGATGATGACATCCGGCAAGAATTGCTCAAGTTTCGCCAAGGCCTCGACGCCATCCACCGCTTGCTGTTGTTTCCATCCCTGACTTTCAACCAGGCGGGTGACACTGTGCCGCACCGAGATCGAGTCGTCAACGATAAGCACCTTGAGTGGGGCAGTCGACGCAGTTGGTACGGGGACCTCGGCCGTGGCCACAGCCGCACCTTTTTCTAAATAGAACAGTTCGCGGAGATTGATGATGGGGATCATGTCCCCGGAACCGGTCAGGGTGACGCCACTGATGCCTGGCACATGGGTGAGATGGCTGCCCAGGTTCTTAACCACGATCTCGCGCTGCTCGACAATCTCCTCAATGACCACCGCCGCCAGTCGCTCTTCCCGATAAAAGAGGATAGCCAGCACGCCCTCTGTGGAATCGGCGGCAAGACTGTGACGGCGGTTATCGAGCTGCAGGTAATAGGCGAGGTTGACGGCATCGATTTTCTCCGCGCCGTCGTCGAGAAAGAGACGGTCGCCGCTGATGGTGATCTCCTGCCGGGTGAAGCGTTTGATCTGGTGGATATGCTGCAGGGGCACGGCAAAGTTGTGCCCGGCTACGGCCACCATGAGCGCGCGGTTGACCGACAGGGTGAAGGGGATGCTGATTTCGAAGGTCACCCCGCGACCTGGCCTGTTGTGCAACTGGATCGAACCATGCAGTTCCTGTATGTTGCGGCGCACCACGTCGAGACCGACACCACGGCCGGAGATAACACCAACGTCGCTTCTCGTAGTGAAACTGGGATGAAAGAGGAAGTCCAGCAGCTCCTTTTCACTGATTCTATGGTCGGGAGTGATCAGACCCCTGTCCAGAGCACGCTGGCGCACCCGGTCGACATCAATGCCACGTCCGTCGTCGCTGATGCGCAAAATCGCGAAACGACTGCGCTGCTCGGCCGCCACGCTGATCTGCCCACTTTCCGCTTTGCCGACACCAAGCCGCTCTGCCGGGCGTTCGATGCCATGATCAAGGGCATTGCGCAGCATGTGCATGAGCGGATCGGTAATCTTCGCCCAGACAAAACGATCCATGTAGACGTCTTCCCCGGTGATGGTCAAATTGGCCTTCTTGTCGAGGTTGCGGGCGGTCTCCCGTACCGTCCGGAAAAGGATGCGCGACAACGTCGACATTGGCGTCATGCGGATGCGCATCAGCTTTTCCTGCATCAGCCGCATGGTCAGTTGCTGCTTGCTTATCTGGCCGCGCAGGTCGCCAGCGATGGCTCCCAGGGTAGTGGCGATGGAGTTGACGTCCACCGAGATTTCGTTGAGCGAGCGAATAATCAGGTTGAGCTGGGAGTAGCGGTCGAGCTCGATCGGGTCAAACTCAGAAAAATCACCATCAACGGTTCCACCTTCCGCCTTGGGGTTAAGCCCATAGAGGGACTGGCCCTCAAACCCAGACTCCAACTCCTGGGATTTACGACGCAAATTCTCCTTGACCGTACCGAGTTCAAACACGGTGTCGGAAAATTCCTCGACCATCTTCTCCATCGCCCCCCTGGCGACGATCAGTTCGCCCTCTATACCGACAAGTTCGTCGAGATCGTCAAGTCGCACCCTGAGAATGCCGGAGTCTCCGGGAAGGGCGGTCGTCACTGCCTCGAATGGACCTGCCTCGGCATCGGTATCCAGCCAGGCCTGAAGATCCATGGGGACTTCGGCCGCTTCTTCAGTTTGATCTCCCGGTTCATCCCCCTCGCTGCTGCGCTGGGCCAGATAGCGGCTGACACCTTCTTCAAAGTGTACCAGGCGTGGCGGCTCCCCGCTCTGGACACCCTGGGCGAGCAGTTCGATGACGTCGATACCATCGGCAATGAGCGCCACATCCTGCGGGGTGATCTCCTCGGCATCGTCGTGTAGCCAATCGAGCAGGTCTTCGAGGCGGTGGGCGCCGCGGGCGGTAAGGGCCATGCCGGTCATCGCCGCCGCCCCCTTCAGGGTATGGACCGCTCGGCGCATGACGCTAATCGTTTCGCGCAGTTGGCCGTGCAGAAGGCGGGGGGTGACAACCTCATTTTCAAGCATGTTGAGGGTGCGGTTGGCATTGATGAGATGCTCCTCACATTCGGCCTGGAAAATCTCCAGCAACTGTTGCTGCTCGGAGTCGTCTGGGGTGGCATAAGCGTCTTCAACCGCACCAGTCGAGTCCTCTTGGTCATCGATCTCGGTTACTGCGTGTACCTCGCCTGGTTCCTCATCGTCCATGAACAATTCGTCGGTGAATTGCTCGAGAAGGCCGGGGTCAGTGTCTCCCAAGGTAGTGAAGATGTCATCCTCGTCCTGGTCGTGCCGCGAGGGGAGCGGAGAAACAGCGGTCACCTCAGGGCTATCGGATTCAGTCGAAATGCCAAGCAAGAGCTGTACACCACGCAGCTGGTTACGCACCCGCTGCACGGTGCTTTGGCTCTCTGGATCGGTGTAGGTGTAGACCACCTCAAGAAAACGGAGGAAGTCGAGGATGAGCCCGGCTGTTTCTGGCAGATGGTCATGGGGCTGGCGGTGAAGCTTCTCAAGAACCTCGCCAAACTCCTCGAGCAAACGAAAATGCTGGCGCAGGCCGTCTGCCTTGGCCGAAACCGCCAGGACCGCCACCCCCTGACGCAGACTCGCATAGACCTTGGCATTATCCTCGGCACCGCGCTGTGGCGAGAGAAAACCGGCCATCTCCACCAGGAGCGGCAACAACGATCGAGCGGCGAGGATATATTCCTCTTTATCACGCGGCTCTGGAAGCTCTGCGCCGTCACCTTTCCGATCCTCCTCGGCTGTATCAAGGGTGGCAAAGAGATCGGAGATCTGCAGGAGGAACTCCTCTTCAGTGGAGATCTGGCCATCCCGACGTTCGATGAAGGCCTCGAGCAGATCTACACCCCGGGCGAGAATCTGCGGAAGGCTGACCGGCATCGGTCGCCCCTCTTCGACGATTTCAGCAAGGAGGTTTTCGACGATCTTCGCCCCACGACTGAGGTGGATCAATTGCACCTGAGAAGCTGCCCCTTTGATGTTGTGGAACAAGCGGTGCAGTTCCTCCAGAGTGGCCATGGTCGCGCCCTCCCTTTCGAGAGTACTCACCCCAAGGCGAATCTCAGGAAGATAGGAGTGCGCTTCGTTTAAAAAAAGATCAAGGAGTTCGGCATGGCCCAAGGCGGTCATAGGCATCGCCCCCTCCCGGGGAAAACTGCTGTCGCGGCCTTTGCGCCGTCTTTTTGCTGCACGGATTTCATCATGCTTCCTCCGGTCAAACGGGCCTGTTGTAGTCAATAAGACGAGGCGCCGTTAAAAAGCTGCGGACATTGAGGATGGCATACAGGGTGCCTTCCATCGAAATTCCGGCAATAAACAGCGAGGCATCCCTGGTATCGTCGCGATGTCGCTCCAGGGGTCTTGTTTCGGCGGCGGTGCGGCTGACCGTGCCAACGATGCGGTCGAGACGGATGCCAACCTTCATTTTCTCATGGCGCACCACCACGAAGCGCGACCCTTCCGCTTTGACTGCATTGGGCAACCCAAGAAATTCGGGGAGATCAATGACCGAAACAATTTCGCCGCGGATATTACCGATACCCTGGATCCAGGACGGCAGATTGGGAAGAAACGTCAGCGCCGGCAGAGGACCGACCTCGGCCAGATCGTCAATGGCTATGGCCAGATTCAGGCTGCCGGTGGTGACCAGGATGTACTTTCTCGGCGTCTCCGCTTCAGGCACCTCGCGACGATCGGTTTGCGGAGCTCGCAGCAGCGCCTCGTCAAGATCGCCATCGATGCACTTAATAAGGCTGTATAGATCGGGAAACGTGGCCATGGGCCCTCTTTGTCGGTTATCGGTTACACCGTTTCAAATATGTTCTTTGATGACGGTAAGCAGTTTTTCCGGATCGAAGGGCTTGGTCAAGTAGGCAACCAAGCCGCTCCTCAATCCCTTCTGCCGGTCCATGGGATTGTGTTTTGCGGTGAGCATGACCACCGGCACCCGTTGCAGTCGCGCGTCCTGCTTAAGGTGGGCCAAGACGTCGTATCCGCTCAGATCCGGCAGCATGGCATCAAGCAAAATGAGATCAGGGACCAAGCTCGCCAAGCGCCTCAAGGCGGCGCCACCGGTGGGTGCCTCTTCAACGACATACCCACCCTTGGCCAGGACCATGGAAACCACCTTGCGCGAGGTGGGACTGTCCTCAACCACCAAGACCGTCTTAGCCGATCCGCCGCCGGGCTTGGGTGGCGGCTGCGATTGCGGCCTCTGTGGCGCCATTGACGGCCGGGCTGTGACGAACGGAGCCGGCGGTTTTCTTGCCGCCACCGGTTCGATTATTGCCTCCATGGCCGGGGCGGCAACGGGAGCAGCCGCGGTACGCCGCGCTTGGCCGGTCGGTGGGGTCGGGGTCTTGGCCGCCACCGCTTCTCCCTTGAGGAACTTCTCCAACACCGCCATGAGCTTGGAGGGATCAAAGGGCTTGGTGAGATATTCGTTGGTGCCGTGAAAGAGACCCTGGAGACGATCCGAGGGTTTGTTCTTTCCGGTCAACATCACCACCGGAACCTCAGCCGAGCCCGGACTCTGCCGCAACCGGGTCAGCACCTCGTAACCGCTCATGTCGGGGAGCATGACGTCGAGTAGCACCAGATCGGGGACGTGCCCATCAAGGTACTCCATGGCCTCGGTACCGCTCTTGGCCTCGACGATGGTGTATCCCCGCCGACCAAGGAGCATGCTGATGACCTTGCGCGAGGTCTGACTATCCTCCACCACCAGAATGGTTTTTCCCGTGGCCGGCACCGTAGCCGGGACCGGCTGAGAAGGTTGGGGCTGCGGCGGGACGACGACCGTGGCCATGACCGGCCGACTCTGCCGCAGGAGGGCCTTGGCCTTGAGAAAAATCGGTTGATGGGGATTGATGGCCAAGGTTCGATCGACCCATTGCTCGGCTTCCTCCTTGTGCCCCAGGGAAAGCTGACCGAGGCAGAGGCAGTAGGCAACACGACCGTTCTCGGGGTGGAGACGAGACTCCTCCTGATAGGCCTCCAGGGAGGCAACCAGCTCGGCACTGCGGCTCGGCTCACCGTATGCCCCTGACTCCGGTAATTGCAACAAGCCTTGGCAGGTAAGGCAGCGCCGGTCGCCGGCGGAAATCAACGACCTGCAATAGATGCAGCGCTTCACCGTCTCCCCGGTATCCGTGAGTTGCGGTTCGATCTTGGCCGCTTCGCGCAGCACCGTTGGGTCGGCATTGCCCCATTTGCGCGCCTCGGCCAGGGCCTTGCGAAGAAAATCGACACGGGTCGACAGGCGCGAATGCCAGAGCCAGGCCGGATAATAGTAGCGGTTGACACGCAGCACCGCCACCAGCTTGGCGGCGGCCTCGCTGTGCTTGAACTGATGAATGAGATGAATGGCCTCTTCCACCTCCGCCGTTATCCGGGCCAAGGCGACGAGGCTGGGGGGAGGCGCCGCCTTTTCCAGTAAACGCTCGACCAGGGTGAGGCCGAAGGAGATATTGTTTTCCGCTATCTGGGCTGTCGCCGTGGTCCGTATCTCGCCACCTCGGACAGCGGCCAGAGTCAATAGGGCGCCGTTGCCGATAAAGGCACCGCAGGCGACAAAAACCACCTGTCCCTGGCGCAGCTTCACCGTCCCGAGGTGATGATCCTGACGCACCTCTATGTCGACGCTGTCGCGTCCTAGCTGGTGGTGCTTGAGGACATCAAGAACATTCCTTTCAGTATCGGTGGAAGTGAGCGGATCTGCCATGGCAAGCCCCTGAAGGTGTGGGAGAAGCGGCGGTTGGCGTTGGCAAGGCGGTTACGGGAAGACCGCCTGCTCCTCTTTACCTGGAGTTGTCGGCCAACCTCAACGAACCCTCGCCCCATCGCCGCTAAATACAAGCACGCTTCGATGGGGGTAAGGGCAAGCGGCCGACTTCCTGTTTAGACGCCCTGCGCGTCTCCGATTTTGAACACCTCGACGGCAGACCGCAGATCGCGGGCGGTCCTGCTGAGGACATTCATCGAGGCCGCGGTGTCCTGGGAGGACAGTGACGATTCTCGACTGATCCCACCAATTTCCTGCATGGTTTTAGAAATGATCGTGGAGGCCTCCACCTGCTCGGTGGTCGAGGTGGTGATCGTTTCGATCAACTCGGCGAGTTGACTGGATACCTGCTCGATCTCTTGAAGCTTGGCATAGGCGCCTTCAGCAAGCTTCGATCCCAAGACAACCTTGCCGATACCGTCGTCGATGCGATTGGTGACCTCCTTGATCTCGTTCTGAATGCTCTTCACCAGGAGTTCGATCTGCTTGGTCGAGTTACTGGAGTTATCGGCCAGTCGCTGCACCTCGTCGGCAACCACCGCGAAACCGTGCCCGGCTTCACCGGCCATTGCCGCCTGGATTGAGGCGTTAAGAGCAAGAATCGAGGTGCGATCGGCGATGTCATCAATTATCTGGACGATATTGCCGATCTCCAACGAGCTCTCACCAAGCCGTTTGATCGATCGCGCTGTTTCGTTGATCTGCTCACGGATATCGGCCATGGCCTGACTGGTCTCGGTTACCGCCGCGGCACCCTCCTCGGCGTTCTGGCGCGACTGTTGCGATACCTCGGCCGAGCGTTGCGCTGCGGCGGCCACCTCGCGGATCGACAGGGCCATGTTCTGGATGGCCTCAACGGCACCATTGACGCTTTTCAACTGTTCGATGTTCTTTTCGGCCAAGCCCATGGTCTGGTTGGCAACCTGGGCCGAGGTGGTATCCACCGCTTCGGTGGCCACCTTGACCTTGCTGATGATGTCGGAGAACTGGTCTGCCATGGCGTTGAAGGAGTCGGCGATGGCCCCGGTGATATCCTCGGTCACCTCGGCCCGGCCGGTAAAGTCGCCGTCGGTCAGGGCACTGATCTCCTCCAGCAGTTTCATGATCGACTCCTGGATGGTGTCGCGCTCCTCCTGGCTCTGGATAAGCACGGTGATATTGTCGAGCATGCCGTTGAGGCTGCTTGCCATCACCCCCAGTTCGTCGTTACTGACCACCTTGGTACGCGCCCGGTAGTTGCCGGCGCCCATCTCCTCCAACAGACCCATGATGTGTTCCACCTGATTGGTCAAGCCGCGCGACAGACGGATGGCGATAAGGATCGCCAGAAGAATGGAGAGGGCACCAACGGTGAGGACGATGTTGCGGACGAGAAAGGCGGTATCTTCCATCTCCCTTTTGGCCCTGGCCTCGTTGGTGGTGGCCAGGTCGAGGAAGGACTTGATCACCGGCTCCGCCCGTTTGGTGGCATCCTGGTTAGCGGCAATCCTCGCGGCGATGATGGTGTCGGTGTTGCCGACCTCGGTGAACCATTTTCCAAACTAAGCCAGGGCCTCTTTGAAGCTGGTCTTCGTGGCCTGGTTGGCAACCTTCGTCTCAACGGCGGCCGTCAGTTCCTTTAAGGTGTTCGATACTTTCTGAAATTTATCTTTGTCCGGTGCAAAGAGATATTCTTGTTGGTTGACGCGGAGTTCGTGATAAGGTTCCTCCGTCGCCTGGATATCTGCATCAAGAATCATTTTCCCAAGGCGGGTCATGCCCTGCTGCAGCTTGACCAACTCACCGAATTCCTTGTCGGTGCGCAGCTCGAGGATATTCACCGTGCCGACAAAGGCAGCAAGATAATCGTTGATTGCATCCATGGCGGTTTGCGCCGCTTGGGTATCCTGCTGGCTCGGAGCCAATTGTTGGATCTGGTAGAGTGTGCGGTAGGCCTGGCCGCCGAGATCGACAAA
>CAYSON010000075.1:0-10020 GCA_964432635.1 uncultured Desulfopila sp. | reverse complement strand
GCCACGGATGATTGTCTCCGAACTGGAAGGAGCCCTTTCCCACTATAAATACAAGGAGCGTTGCATCTTCTGCGACATCATTCGCCAAGAGATGCAGCAGAAGGATCGGATTGTCTGCCAGAACGAGGGGTTTATCTCCATCATGCCTTTCGCACCGCGCACCCCTTTTGAAATGTGGATTCTCCCCAAGCGGCACGGTTCCTCCTTCTATTGTCAGAGCGACAGTGAACTGCAGGGGTTGGCGGAAGTCTTCGGCGATTCGCTGCGGCGCTTGACTCTGTGCATTCCCGACGTCCCCTATAATTATGTTCTGCACACCGATCCGCTGCGCTCCGGCGGTCTTGAATATTTTCATTGGCATTTCGAAATCGTTCCCAAGCTGACATCGATCGCCGGCTTTGAATGGGGGTCTGGGTTTTATATCAACCCGCTTCCGCCGGAAGAGGCGGCTCTCTTTTTGCGCCAGGCCGGCGATAAGCCCTAAGGGAGGATACCATGAAAAAGCTGCTGTTAGTCGACGATGAGGAAGCAATCCGCATGATCTACCGCGAGGAATTCGAGAGTGACGGGTATGAGGTGGTGACCGCCGCCGATGGCCCGAGCGGTCTCGAGTGCTTTCGCAGCGAACAGCCTGATCTGGTCATTCTCGACATTCAGATGCCGGGGATGAACGGGGTCGAAGTGTTGCGGCAGATGAAGATGGATAATACCAAGGTTCCGGTTATTCTCAGTAGCGCCTATCAGGATTACAAGCGCGACTTGGGCACTTGGGCCGCAGATGACTATGTGGTTAAATCCGGCAATCTCGACGATCTTAAGACCACGGTACGACGCCTGCTCAAATCAGAGTAGTGCAGGACCGCAGTCTTGTCGGGTTCACTGCTGAGGATGAGGAACGTTTTCCCCATGAAAGACATACAGAGCCAACAGGATAGTCGAAAAATCAACATCCAGAAGGTCGGCGTCAAGACCATATCTTATCCCATCACCGTGCGCGACAAGGCGCAAAAACGGCAGCATACCGTGGCCACGGTGAATATGTACGTCAACTTGCCGCACCGCTTCAAAGGCACCCACATGAGCCGTTTCGTCGAGATCCTCAACGAGTTTCACGGCGAGGTGGATGTCAAAAGCTTCAACAAAGTGCTCGGCAAGATGAAGCAGCGACTCGAGGCCGAGGCCTCGCATCTGGAGATCGATTTTCCCTACTTCCTGTTTAAGGCAAGAAACGGCGAGGCCGGACATCTTGCTCATTACCGTTGCCAGATGCATGGATCGCTTGGTGATAGCGATGAATTGAAATTGAGCGTCGAGGTGCCGATCAACCTTCCCCTGGCCGATAAAACGCCGCGTCGTTTGCCTGGTTCCTTGGGGAGTTGGGGCAAAGCCGAGGTCAGTTTGCGCTTTCGCCAGTTCTACTGGATCGAGGATATCATCCTTCTTATCGAGGAGGCGGTGGAGGAAGAATTTCGCAGTCTCGCCGAAAAGGAGCGTAAGGTGTTGTCGGTCGAGGCACTGACTCGCCGAATGGGGGCGTCTCTTGAGAAGATTGCCGCCATCAGGTGGTTTTCGGTGCGCATTCATAATTTCGGCGATGAATGCTCGACCTTTGCCGCCATGGAATCCAGTTGAACATGCCTGTGCCTGTTGCTATCCCTTAACCCTGAAATTGAGATTGCCATGCGAGACCTACTCTTTGAAATTGGAATGGAAGAGATCCCGGCCGGATTCCTCGAACCGGCTCTGAGCTTCCTGCAAAAACGGTTCGCCGAAAAGGCCAAGGAAGCAAACATCGCCTTTGGTGCCCAGAGGGTGTTGGGAACTCCCCGTCGCTTGACCTTAGTTGTCGAAAGCGTTTCCGAGGTGCAGGAAGACAGCAGCGAAGAGTTGCTCGGACCCTCGAAAAAGGCCGGACAGGACGATCAGGGGCGATTCACCAAGGCGGCGGAAGGCTTTGCTAAATCCCGGGGGGCTGCGGTCGAGGAGTTGCGCATCGTCGATACCCCCAAGGGGGAATATCTGATGCTCTGTCGCCATCAACGGGGAGGGGCCACCATGACCTTGCTTCCCGAATTATTGCGCGGTCTGTTGCTGGAAATGTCCTTTGCCAAGTCGATGCGCTGGGGCAGCAATCACCATCCCTTTGCCCGGCCGATTCAGTGGCTGGTGGCGATGTTCGGGGATGAGGTGGTTGGCTTCGAGCATGAAGGGATTGTTACCGGTAAACATAGCGGTGGTCACCGTTTTCACTCGCCGCAGCCATTCGTGGTTGAGAGCGTCGCCGACTATGAGCGTCAACTGCTCGACCGTATGGTCATTGCCGATCCCAGTCGACGGCGGGCCCTGGTGGTGGCCGAGATTGAACGGGCGGTTGCAGAAGTGGCGCAACTCTCCGCGGGGAAAGTGGCCATCGACGAGAACCTGGTCGATACCGTCACCAACCTAGTGGAGATGCCCTTTGCCGTCTGCGGCACCTTTGACGAGAAGTTTCTGCAACTGCCCGACGAGGTTCTCATCACCTCGATGCGCGAGCACCAGAAATACTTTCCGGTGGTTAATAACGAGGGACGGCTGCTGCCGGGATTCGTCGCCGTCAACAACACCAGGGTCAACGATGTGGCGGTCACTCGCAAAGGACACCAGCGGGTCCTGCGGGCGCGGCTTGAGGATGCGCTGTTCTTTTTCAACAGCGACAAAGACATTTCGCTGGCCAAAAGAGTCGAAGGCCTCGGCGGCATTATCTTTCAGGCCAAACTGGGAACGATGCTCGAGAAAAAGGAGCGCCTGGTCAAGTTGGTCAAGATTCTCACCGACAAGATCGCTCCGCCGCTGGCCGAGGATGGCTGCAGGGCTGCCTTGCTCTGCAAGGCCGATCTCCTCACCAATATGGTGGGCGAATTTCCAACGCTGCAAGGCACCATGGGGGGCGCTTACGCCTTACACGACGGGGAAAATGCGGCGGTAGCCACGGCAATCCTCGAGCACTACATGCCTCGTCGCGCCGGTGCCGAGATTCCCGCCAGTGACCTCGGCGCCATTCTTGCCCTGGCCGACCGGTTTGATACCTTGGTCGGCTGTTTCGGCATCGGCCAGGTGCCCAGCGGCACCGCCGACCCCTTTGGCCTGCGCCGCATTTCCCTGGCGATACTGAGCATCATTTCCGGCAAGGGCTACACCCTGTCACTTCAGGAACTGGTGCATAAGGCCCTGGCCCTCTACGGTGACAAGGTCGCCGGCGGCAGTAACACGGTGGCGGCTGTGCTGTCCTTTGTCAGGGGACGTTTTGTCAACGATTGTGTCGGTCGGGGATTGGCCATGGATGCAGTAGAGGCGGCGGCCAGTGTCGATTTTGACGACGTCAACGATTGCCTGCTGCGCATCAATGCCATTCTTCGTTTCCGTCGCGAGCCTGCGTTTAAAGTGCTTGCCGCCTCCTACAAGCGAGTGAAGAATATCGTCAAGGATAATCGGGCGACCACCGTCAACAGCGCCTTGTTCGCCCATGCCGCCGAAAGCGACCTGTTCATGCTGTTTCTTGAGGTCGAACAAGAGATGAAGGGCTATCTTGTCGAGAAACACTACGAAGCGGCCTTGCAGGCGATGCTGCGCATGAAGGAGCCGGTTGATGCCTTCTTCGACGGGGTCATGGTGATGGCCGAGGACCCGGAGGTTCGTGGCAATCGACTCAATCTGCTCACCGCGTTGGGGACACTTATCCTCAACATCGGCGATATTTCTCTGCTCCAGGAAAACTGACAGGGAGTATCTACAAAATAACAAAGGGGCCGTTCGCTGGCGAACGGCCCCTTTGTTATTGATCATCCTCTGCAACTTTGCGGGAGAGTTCCCGCCTGCCCCTTATTTCTTGGGATGGCAGGTCTCACATTTGGCCAGGTTTTTGGCCTTGTAGGCCTCGTCGTCTTTCTTTGCCTTGTGACACTCCTGGCAGTTACCGTGTCCGGCGCCCTGCGCGGTGTCGAGCTTCAGCTTGTCTTTCATCTTGCCGGCCAAGACCGTGCTGTTGTGACAGGATGCACATTTCTTGATTTCCTGTCCGTCGCTATAGTCCACCTTCTTTCCATCGGGAGCCATGCCGTGATGGCATTCGCCGCACTTGATGGTCGCCTGGTGTGCTTTGTGGGGGAATATCGCCGGCTTCTTGCCGGCCTCGCCAAGGGTGATGTCCGCCGGCCCGGGATCGGCTGCGGTTATGGCGATGGTCACCGTAGCAAACACCACACAAAGGGATAACAGACTACAGGCGATGAGCTTGTGCATTGTGCGTTCTCCTTTTCCAGTTGATGATAACAGTTGCGGTGGGGTGACGAACTTTTGTGACTCCGCTCTATATACCGCGTTGCCTTTTTTTTGTCAAAGCAGATAACGATGCGGAATTATTTCATACATCAGAGCAACTTTCGGCAGGTAGCACAAATCTCACGAGCTTGAGCCGTAACTATGCAACCCAGAGAGGAGAAAGTTCACCCCAAAATAGGTGAACATCACCGAGGCGAACCCGCAGAGGGCGAGAAGTGCCAAGCGTTTCCCGCTCCAGCCCCGGGTATAGCGGGCGTGCAGGGTAATGGCGTAGAAGAACCAGGTGATCAGCGACCAGGTTTCCTTGGGGTCCCAACTCCAGTAGGTGCCCCAGGCGGAGTTGGCCCAGATGGCACCGGTGATGATCCCGACACTGAGCCAGATAAAACCGAAGATCATGGTCTTGTGGGTCAGGTCGTCAAGCAGCACCAGGGAGGGCAGAAACTGATTTTTGTTGGAAGCGGCAGGCTCGGAGGAGCTGTGGGCCTTTGATAAGTACATCACACCCAGGGTGGCGGCGATGGCGAAGGCGGCATAGCCGATAAAACAGGTGACCACGTGGGCGATCAGCCAGTTGGACTGCAATGCCGGCACCAGTGGGGAAATGGTCTTGTCGATATTGCCGGCAAAGGAGGCGTAGGCCATGGCCAGGAAGGCCATGGGCACGGCAAAGGGTCCGATGGCCCGGGTTGCGAACTTTTTTTCGATCACCAGGTAGATGGCGATGATTGTCCAGGCAAAGAAGACCAACGACTCGTACATGTTGGTCAACGGTGCTCGGCCATAGCCCAGCTGATAGGATTCTATCCATCGCCAGCTTATGCCCAGGGTCTGCAGCAAAAAAGCGAAGGCGGTGCAGCCGGTGGCGATGCGGCCCAGTTGAGGCGTTTTAAAGACGAGAAGAAATACGTAGAGCAGGGATGAAAAGAGGTAGGTGAAAGTGGTTATGCCAAGCAGGTGCGAACTATCCATGGCTGTACTCCGTGTCGAATGGGCCCGGGGAAATACGTCTTAATAATTGTAGTCGAAGGTTGCGCTTAAGGTTTGCCATCGGCTCCGGGGCCAAGTTGGCTGTCGAGGTGTTCGCCGAGGAGTTGAAACCGGCGCGCAAAAGCCAGCTTGTTTTTATTGGTGGTACCGGCAACCACGATCGTGCCGACAGCCCCCTGTTTCTCTTGGAAGACCCAGATTCTTTGATGGGAGTGGAAGAAGGCAAGATAAAGACCAAACAGCAAAAGAAAGCAGCCGCCGTAGACAACCCAGACTCCGGGGTCCTTGGCGACCTGCAAGCCGGTGGAATAGAGTTGCTTGACCCGGACTGTATAGATTTTTCCCTCTGTTTCCAGGGTAACCGTTTGATTGTCATCGAGCCAGCGATTAATCGCTTCAGCCTCGCCGACTTTAAACCAGAGTTTGGCGCGCACTGCCCTCTGCCCGGCACCTTCGGCATTGAGGATGCCAAAGCGCAGCTTGCGCTCTTCCCAGGCACCCTCTTGCTGGAAGGGCAGGGCAAAGCGGCGGGGGGAGGTGTCTTTCTGCTCGCGAATTTCCAGGATGAACTCCTGGTGGGGTTGGTAACTCGACTGATAGAAGGTGATACCCTTGTACTCCAAAGGGCTATTGACGATGATGTCGGTGGTCAGCACCTCTTTACGGTTTTCGAGAATGGTCAAGGTGCTGCGATATTCCTTGACCATGCCATTATCATAAAAATCGATGGCGAAGGATTGGCAGCGCACGGTGAATCCCAAGGGAATCCGGTTGGAATTGCTTGAAGAAAAGACGCTCTCGGTCTCACGCAGCTCAGGGAGCATGACGCTGCCCTTGAAGCCCCAGAGCTGACCAACGATGGCCCCGATAAAAATAACGAGGATTGAGGCATGAACCAGATATACCCCGAGACGGCTCCACTTTCCGCTCTCGTGCAAGAGCAGCATGGTGTTTTCCTGGGATTTCTCGCGAACACCACTCCGGTTTGACGATAAGACTCCACGCCAGTCGATGGTTTCAAGAAGACCTGTAGAGACGCTCCAGTGCCGGTAAAAGGCCATCTTCTCCAGGCGGGAGGGAGAAATCTCCAGATTGTTGGCGGTGATCAGCTTCCAGGCCGCGGGAAAACGGTCGAGACTGCAGATGATCAGATTGACGGCGAGCAGGGCGAGCAGCCCATGGAACCACCACGAGGAATACATCCTGGGGATATCAAGGATGTGAAAAAACAGCGCGGTTTTTTCTCCGAAGCGTCGAACATATTCGGCTGAGGTCTCTCCCTGCGGTACCAGGGTGCCAATGATAGAGGTGATTGAAATGCAGCAGAGGGTGCAGATGGCAAGTTGCACCGAGGCGAAAAAATCCCAGATTTGTTGAAGATGCTTCATGAAATCGCTAATTGTGGCAAAAGGGTGTGGTTGCGGATGACAGAAACGATCGTCTGATCGCCCGCTGACTGGAGCAGAGAGATGATAAACATGTTTTTTTCTGCAGCACCACTTTTTTCGACAACCAAAGCCGATCTCTCTTGCGCCAAACAGGCCGCAGTCTTGATGCAAGGTAAACCAGCGCTCGTTGGGAAGAGTCGCCATCGCTGGACAAGATGGAAAAGTACTTGCCAATCTTCGGGAAAGGATGTAGAAAGCTACGTTCTTATATTGTATTCGTCGACAAACCACTCAGCCGATCCCTTTGCTTTTCAACAAAGCGGGGATGAGATAGAAGGAGATGATCATGGCAAAAGTATGCGAAATCTGCGGCAAGGGACCGGTCACCGGCAACAATGTTTCCCATGCCCATAATAAAACCAAGCGACGCTGGCTGCCCAATCTGAAGACGGTGCATATGGCGGCCGGTGGCGGCAATACCAAAAAAACTCGAGTGTGTACTAGATGTATCAGATCGGGAGCGGTGGTCAAAGCCGCCTGATCTGCGTTCAATAAGGTGTGTAAAGGCGAGGGGAGTACTTTCCTGCTCGCCTTTTTGCGTTCTTGTGAAAAAACGGCAAGATATGCGCAACGAATTATGGAGGAAGGTAATGAGTGAGCAAGACGTCAACTACATCAGCTACGACGAGGCTATCACCTTGGTGGGGGCCATCCAAGAAGAAGAGGATGTCGATAATCCCAGCAAGCGGGTGTTGATGGTCTACAGCCTTGATGAAAAGGAGCTGTGCTGGTTCGATTTTGACGAGGTCATGGCTGACGTCGGCAAGGTCGAGGCGGGCGAGAGGAAGCTGGCAGTGCAGAACTATATCCTCAACCGTATCCCTGAGTGGGTGCGCGAACTGTAGTGAGGTTTTCCAGGCTCCGCCGAATTAATCGCTCGTGTCCAACCACTCAGCCAGGCTGATTGGGTAGAGCACGCACTTCTCGCCGTATTGCGACGCAAAGCGATTGGTGATTTCGCGGCCATGGCGAAAGATCGATACTGGACGGTCGGCGGAGACGACTACCACCAGGGTATCAGGATGCTGTGCGGTAAAGCGCAGCGCAGAGTTGTACCTGGCTCCCCGTGAGCGGTCCTCATTGGCCACTCGGTGGCCGTCAAGCAGGCAGGCAAAGGCGTGCAGGTGCAGGTCGGCGCGCAGGTGTAAGGCGCCGTCGACCTTGGCCAAGCCTGCTGCCAGTGCCAGTTCCCTCGGCTGGCAAAGGTTTATCGGTGGACTGAGTGCCTGCCCGGAAGTGGTGGTCGGCAGCGGCGCCAGGTCGATGACGAACGAGCAACCGAACTTGTTGTCTTCGGCAAAATGGACCAGACTGGAGACGATGTGAAACATATCCGAGCCTATTTCCTGACCGAGTTCGTAGTCGAGCAGGGCCTCCTCCAGTTCGACGAGATTGGCTTGATGGGTATCGGAACTGTACCTGCCGTCGTGGAAACTGCACATCGGTTCACCAGTGACGGAAAGAAAACCGAGTTTGCCGCGATAGTCGGCAGTGATGCGAAAATTGGCGAGTTGCCCTTCGGCGATGCCGATGACTTGCTTGCCATCGGCGATCAAGGCTCTTGGCGAGTGCTCTACCGCTTGCAGCAGCTTGCGCACATGTTTGAAATTCTCGAGATATGGCCGTTCGTTGGTCTTAAACATGGCAATCCAGGGGATAGTCCCCAAAAAACGAGGTTCGACAAAGGTGAGTCGGCCATGGGGTCTGACCCCCTCTTCGTTGGTTTTAGAGACGCCAAGAACGGTTTCAAGGATGGGGTAGATATGGATGTGGAAATCCGGGCCGAGGGAAAGCCCGGCCTTGTCAAGGATGCAATCGTGAATGGCGTGGGTGGCGTACTCCCGTAGAAAATTTCCCGAGATGCCGGTATAGAGCGTACTGTCATTGGCAATGTCGTGGGAAACGCGCAGAACCGCATGCTCCAGCCAGCAGAGAGTGGGCAGTACCGAGCAAAGGTGGGGGTGGCGTTCGGTGAACCACATCTGATAATACACCGATGCGGAACTGCCGCCGCTACAAAGGAGCCCATCAAGACGAAGATTGTCCTGGGTTTCGATATAATTGTACAGTGAGCGGAAAGAAGTACCGTCAAAGGGTTGGCACCAGCTCTGGCTGTGGTGATAAAAGGCCTGCAATTTTGGCTGGTGTCCCCGGAGCAGATTCTGGGGATCGTAGATATGCAGTTGGTCGTCGCTTTTCAAGGCGAAAATGATTGCCGTTCGGCTTGGCCCGGAAAACAGTGACAAGCCGTCGCGCAAGCCCCCGAGGGTTTCCCGCAGGCAACGAATGACGAAGGAAGTGTAGGGCACAGTCACACCTGGTTGATAGGGGAGGCAGAGAGGCGTGGCGCCGGCGGCGCAGCCTTAGCCATACCTACCGCATTTGATCATTTCTTTCAATTGTCTTGGGGGTGTCTGAAGAAGAGACCCAAGGAAAGAATGGTGCCGGCCTTGCTCACTCGAAAAATTTTGACTATGATGGCTGCTATTTACTTCTGACCCTGCGAAGAATCACCATTTACTCGAGGAAAGCGAATGAATGTTACTGTATTTGGCGTCGGTTATGTCGGTCTGGTGCAGGCCGCAGTCTTGGCCGATGTCGGTCATAATGTTTGCTGTGTCGATGTCGACGACAAGAAAATAGCCGGATTGAAGAACGGCAGTATTCCCATCTATGAACCTGGCTTAAGCGAGTTGGTGCGCAGCAATTTCGAGAAAAAGCGAATCTTCTTCACCACTGATGCCGAACAGGGTGTGCACAGTGCCGAGGTGTTGTTCATCGCCGTCGGCACACCACCGGACGAGGACGGGAGTGCCGATCTCCAGTATGTTCTGGCGGTGGCCGGGACCATTGCCCAACACATGCGCGAGCCAAAAATTGTCGTCGATAAATCGACCGTACCAGTGGGTACCGCCGACAAAGTTCGCGCCCATATGGGCGCCATCTTGCGCCAAAGAAAGGTTGATATCGCCTTCCACGTCGCCTCCAACCCTGAATTCTTAAAGGAGGGCTCGGCGCTGGAGGACTGCATGCGTCCCGAGCGCATCATCATTGGCACCGAGAGCGAACAGGTCGAGGAAGTGATGCGTGAACTTTATGAGCCATTCTCGCGCAACCACGACAAAATCATGATCATGGACGTGCGCAGCGCCGAGTTCACCAAGTACGCCGCCAATTGCCTTCTGGCGACCAAGATCTCTTTTATGAACGAGATGTCCAATCTGGCCGAGCGCCTCGGTGTCGACATCGAGCAGGTGCGTCGGGG
>CAYSON010000074.1:7138-10033 GCA_964432635.1 uncultured Desulfopila sp. | reverse complement strand
TGCACTCAAGAAGGAAGTGCTTGTTGTCGGAGGATGGGCGGCGATGTACAAGGAGTTCGATAGCCCCACGCTTGGTGAACTTGACGGCGTTGCCGACAAGATTGTAAAGAATTTGGCGAATGCGAACGTGATCTGCGACCAGGACATCCGGCACGTTATCATCGATGAAGTAGGTAAGAGCGACACAGCGAGGGTTGACCGCCGTTCTGAACGAGGCCATTACTGTCTTGACCATCTCCCTGATATTGAATGATTCAGGTGTCATCTGCAGTTTTCCTGCCTCGATGCGGGAGTAATCGAGGATGTCGTTGATGATGGTCAACAGGCTCTTGCCCGATTCGGTGGCCGTTTTGACGTAATCCTGTTGTTCGTCGTCGAGGCCGGTCATCTGCAGGAGTTGCAGCATGCCAAGAACGCCGTTCATCGGGGTACTCACCTCATGACTCATGTGGGCGAGGAACTCTGATTTGGCACGGTTAGCGGCAAAAGCATGCTCTTTGGCAGTTTGAAGTTCGAGAATGATTTTTTTCCGTGAGGTGATGTCACGGGTGACACCGACCACACCGGTAAACTGGTTGGACGTACCCGGTAGGGGCGTGGCGACGCTTTCCACCCAGATGTCGTCTCCTCTGGCGGTGCGGATGGCCGATTCCCAGTGCACCGGCTGGTCCTCGTTCATCAAGAGCAGAGTGGAGTCATCCCCGATCAGCGGCGAGGAGGCGAGGATCAGCCGAGCAACGGTCTCCAACGACTCATCCTGGGGAAGTCCAAATAAGCGGCGAAAGGACGGGCTGACGTAGCGCGGAGACAAGTGTTTGTCGGTGGTCCAGATGACGTCGTGGACGTTGTCGGCGAGCAGGCGGTAGAGGCTTTCGCTCTGGCGCAGAGCCTCCTCGGCCTGTTTGCGCTCGCTGATGTCCCTGGCAATGGCCATGTACAGTTCCTTGCCTTCTATGGTGAGACGCAAGGCACTGATCTCCACGGGTAGCAAGGCGCCTTCCTTGGTGACGTAGGTGGTCTCGAAGGTGGCGCTGCCTTCCCTGCGCAGCCGGGTAATGAGCTGGCTGTTGTAGGCGTGATTCTTGCCGTCGCTGATGTCGAAGGGCGTCATCGCCAGCAGTTCCTCACGGCTGTAACCGAGCCTCTTGCGGGCGACGTTATTGACATCGGAAAATTTGCCGTAGCCGTCGCCGGTATGATCGAGCGAAATAACAAACATCGCATCGTTGGCATAGTTGAACAACTTGCGGTATTTGTTGCGGCTGAGCACCAGTTCCTCCCACTCCTTGGCGGCGCGGCTCGGAGGGTCGTTACCAGGGGGAGGCGATTGACCCCGGCGGCGCAGCAGGTCTTCCAAGGAGGCGATATGTACTTGCGCTTCCTGGAGACGTCGTTCGAGATCTAAGAGGGTTTGGTTGGGCATGGATAGGGGAGGCGATTCTGAAAGGACTCGTTCCATCTGCCGTTGCTGTTGCCTCATAGATGGTACTGAGTTGCAGAGGAAGAGTCAAATCGAAAGAGGGAAAAAAGGTTCCTCGACCAGGCTCCTTTGCAGCTTGAGCGACAAAATCGTCGAAAACCGCACCGGCCCATCATAAATTTCTGGAAATTAATAGGAAAAGAGGGGATTCTGCAGGCAAGTCCGATATCAGCCTTGTTACCCGCCGCCGGGGGTCAGGGTCCATGCGAACGCTACAAGGAGCAGTGATGCCGAGGGTCAGTGTAGTCATTCCCTGTTATAATCATGGACGTTATCTCGACGAGGCGATCGATTCGGTCTTGGCGCAAACCTTTGGCGATTTCGAGATCGTGGTGGTTGATGACGGTTCGACCGATCCCTTCACCATCGACCTTCTCAAGGGATTCCACCGTGAAAAAACCAGGGTGCTGCACACAGTCAATATGGGACTGGCGGCGGCGAGAAACAACGGTATTGCTGCCGCTGTCGGACAGTACATCCTGCCTCTTGATGCCGATGACCGCATCGAGCCGACCTACCTGGAGCAGGCGGTGGCGGTGCTCGACCGCGATCCTCAGGTTGCCATTGTCTACTGCCGGGCTCGGCTTTTCGGGGCGGTTGCAAGCGAGTGGCTGCTGCCGGAGTACACGCTTGAGCGAATGCTGCTCGACAATGTCATCTTCTGTTCGGCGGTGTTTCGGCGAAGGGATTGGACCGCGATTGGCGGCTACGATCCCGGCATGGTGTACGGCTGGGAAGACTATGACTTCTGGTTGGGCATCATCGAGCGGGGTGGACGGGTGGTGCAAATTCCCGAGATCTTGTTCTGTTACCGGGTTGCCTCCGACTCGATGGTGCGGAGCAAGGAAAAATGGCAGAAGGTGGAGATGTTTAGCCGCATTTTCCAGCGACATCAGCAGCTCTTCGCCGACAATATCGGGGTGTGGCTGGAAAATCTCGTTGATGTCCGCGACCGCTATTACAGCAGCCGCCTCTATGTTGACTGCGGTGCGGGCATCAGTGACGAGACCAGCGTCGTGCGCAAAATCGATGGTGGGACCAGGGTCGTTGTTTTTGACCTTGGTGCCTATTCCGATATCGTCGCTCTTCGCCTGGATCCCGTTGATACCTGGGCGGTGCTGGAGTTTGGCGCCATCACCCTGGACTATGACCAGCAACAGCCGCGTCGCCTGACGGAGATTTCTTCCAATGCCCTTTACCGCGAGGAGGGGTTGCTGTTCTTTGACACCAGCGATCCTCAATGCTTTTTCCCGACGCTTTTGCCACAGGATTATCGGGGACTGAAGCGAATGACCGTCGAACTGCGCTTCGAAGGCCTGGCTGAGGTGGCCTTGCAACGGTTAGTGGCTTTCCAGAAAGAACAATTGCAGCGGGTAAGCGAGGCCGGAGCGACGAAGAAGATGCGCCAGGTCGGC
>CAYSON010000074.1:0-7128 GCA_964432635.1 uncultured Desulfopila sp. | reverse complement strand
TAAGGGCTAGGGGGCGGGGCTGGCGGGACCACGTGTCGGGGAGCTATTCGCCGGAGCAGAGGTGTTCCAGGCCTGGGGCCGGGAAATGGCTGCAGAGATGGCAAATTTCGCGGCTGGTCTGGACGAGGAGTTGCTCGTTGTCGGTATTGTCGATGACACGATCGATGAGATCGGCCACCACCAGCATCTCCGCTTCCTTAAAACCCCTTGATGTCAGCGCCGGGGTACCCAGGCGGATGCCGCTCGGGTCGAAAGGTTTGCGGGTATCGAACGGAACGGCGTTGTAATTGACGACGATACCAGCCCGGTCGAGGGCCTTGGCGGCCTTTTTGCCTGGAATCCCTTTGTTGGTAAGGTCGACCAGCATCAGGTGGTTGTCGGTGCCGTTGGTAATCAGTTTGAAACCCTTTTCCATCAGGCGCTGGGAGAGAGTTTTGGCGTTACTCACCACTTGGCGGGAATAGGCCTTGAATACCTCGGACGAGGCCTCCTTGAGGGCGACGGCAATGGCCGCCGTGGTGTTGTCATGAGGCCCGCCCTGCATCCCTGGGAAAACGGCCTTGTCGATGGCGGCCGCATGCTCGGCCCGGCACATGATCATTGCCCCGCGCGGGCCGCGCAGCGACTTGTGGGTGGTGGTGGTGACGACATCGGCATAGGGGATTGGCGAGGGGTGAACACCTCCGGCGACCAGTCCGGCAAAATGGGCCATGTCGACCATCAGCAGGGCTCCGGCCTCATCGGCGATTTCCCTGAACTTGGCGAAATCAAGAATACGCGGATAGGCTGAGTGGCCGGCAATGAGCAGCTTCGGCCGCAGCGTCATGGCCATTTCGCGAATTGTTGCATAGTTGAGCAGGCCGGTTTCGCGGTCGAGCTGGTACGATTGGGCGTTGAAGTAGCGTCCGGAGATCGATACCGAGGCCCCGTGGGTGAGGTGGCCGCCGTGGGGCAGGGCCATGCCGAGGATGGTGTCGCCGGGATTGAGAAAGGCGAGATACACGGCGATGTTGGCAGGTGATCCGGAATAGGGCTGGACATTAACATGCTCTGCCGCGAACACCTCCTTGGCTCTGGCTATCGCCAGCAGTTCCACCTGATCGATGATCTGTTGACCTTCGTAGTAGCGCTTTCCGGCATACCCCTCCGAATATTTGTTGGTCAGCACAGAACCGGTAGCTTCGAGAACCGCTCGCGATACGTAGTTTTCCGAGGCAATCAAGCGCAGCTTGTCGGACTGGCGCTGTTCTTCTTGCTGCACCAAAGCATAGATTTCCGGATCGCTGGTACTGAGGTACTCCATGACGGGCTCCTTGTCGGATAACATGTCCGCTCGGGTAACTGATTCTAAAAGGCTGCGGAATAAAGGGAAAAGACGATGGCTCCGCTCTTAGCGAAGGAGTCGAGCTCTTCCATTCATGTTCATTTATTGACGAGGCAACAACTATAATAAAAAGTCTCGAGGAAGAGTAGCAGAAAGTTGCGGCAACACATCGATGCCAGCAGCTTCCTTGGCCTGCAGATGATTTGGCTTGCCTTAGCCTGGCGATGAGGACAGATTCGGAAAATCGGTAAAAATCGCAGTCACCCCCATTTCAAAGAGTTTCTTCTGTCGCTCCGGAGAATTGACGGTGTAGACATTGATTCCGAAACCTGCCGACCGCAACGTTTTGACTGTCGTTCGGTCGACGATGGCGTCGGATGGATGGTACGCCGAGGCTCGCAAGGCCTGGAGGTAGTGTAGGAGATCTTCGGGATGCTTGCTGTCTTGAAGAACACCCACTGAGATTTTCGGGGCGGAATTTTTCACTCTTGTTAGGTAATCGTGGTTGAAGGAAGAGATGAGCACCCGCTCTTCTGCTTTGGTCTTTCTGATCACCTCAATCACCGTTTCGGCGATGTGCTGGTGCTGTGGTTGGCCTTTGTGGTCCTTGATCTCGATATTGATGGGTATTTTGTTTAAGGCCGGATGGAGCAGCACCTCCTCGAGGGTGGGAATGCGCTGCGGTAAAAGCCGACGGATGCTCTCGCTGGTCACGGTACCGTCGGCAATGGCGGCAAAGGGATCGGATGCTGCAGCTGCGCCACAACGGCCGCTGCGCAGTGGATGGCGGCAAAGGGATCGGAGTGGAGAAACCATGATCCGGCATCCAGGTGTTTCAGCTGTGACAGCGTCCACTCCCCCACTCGCAGCGATCTGAGGCCAAGCTGCTGCCGCTGCACTTTGGCATCGCTGGTCCGCTCCAGGGTTGGATCATGGAAGACCATGGGGATATCGTCTTTGCTCATCTGTATGTCGAGTTCGAGAAAGTGGCAATGCCCGATACTCGCCACGAAGGCCGACAGGGTGTTTTCGGGGAAGTGACCACGATACCCACGATGTGCGGCAATAAGCTCGGTTGATGAGAAATTATCGAAAAATGTCATGTTGATACGGTTGTTGAGAAAATTTGTAGGAACCAAGTCGTCTTTGCAGAAGGTTCTGTCTCCGGCAGAAATTTATGCCCAAAAAACCGATCGTGATTTTGCTTGACTGTTATTCTGCAAATATAGGATGCACCGTATCGAGTTGCAAGGATTAAGGCTGATTCTTTGAAAATTGGCCATTTCCAGCTTGCAATAGAGGGAGAAATCTAATAACCTTTTCCGACTAATCGGTCACTACTGCATGTTGTTATATTCGGTGTTTTTCGGATAGGCAGTGTGAATGTCAAAAAGGTTGGATCTGAACACCATAGTGCATCTATGCCGCCAACAACAATAGTCATCCCTACCGCCTTTCTCCAAAGAAGGCAGGATCCCATATACTGAATGAAAACTGCTCCTTCATCCATTTTTATCGGTAAGTTTTTTACGGCGTTGCTTCTTTTTTTCGTCGTTTGGGGCGCGGCAGAGAAGGCCGTAGCCGCAAAACCCGAATCAGCCGGCAAAAAGGGAGTGGTTCAGAAGCAGCGAGAGACCAAGGCACTCACGAAAAAAAACAAGGAGAGCTATGCCATTGTCTATATGCGCAGTGATGATTTCGACAAAGTGCTCGACTACAAGGAAGAGCTTGATACGGTATTCGACACCCCGGTCAGCGATAAACTGAGGGTTGTTGGACTTCAAGGAGGCGACTACGCCATCGTATACGAAAACAATCTTTCCGCAAGGACGGTGACGCAGATTTTGGCAAGGCATGGGGAGTTGCTCAGCAAGGTCGGTTTCGATGAGCCCTATTCCACCAAGAACGAAGATTTTTATACACTATTTAATATCAGTTATGGGATGGGGCGCAATCTCGATTTGCTCAAGGGGGCCTATCAATTGTTGTACTCTTTTTTGGAGGAAGAGGTAAAGCGCGATCTGCTCATCGAGAAAACCGACTTTAACAACTATCTCCTTGTTTATCGATTGCGCGCTGACGAGGCGACCGCGACCGCCGTGGCGAAGCGACAAAGCGCCTTGCTGCGTGGTAAACATTTAACCGCCACCTTGGCCAAGGAAAACAACAACTCTGTGGTTTACGGGGAGTCGAGCTTGATCAATGAAGGTAACGATAAATCGATCAATAGCAAAATCAGAGAGATTGCCAATCGTCCCAGCTCTTCGGTCAAAGCCGAGGTTGTTGGCGCCGCTCAGCCCGAGGTGTCGAGTCCACGCAAAAACGAAGCACTACAGGTGGAAAAGGAGGTTGTCGGCAATACTGCTACAAAGGGGGCACAAGGGAAGCGATCCGAGGGGCTTTCCCGTGAAAACGATAGGGTGGAGCAGACCATCGCCGACTATCTTGACACTATGCGTCAAAAAGGGGTGATGGATAAGGAGGAGGCTTCCGGCTGGATGGTTTACGACCTGGAAAGCGATCGGAATCTCGTCGATATCAACGCCGATGTGCAGTTTCAGGCGGCAAGCATGATCAAGCCCTTTGTTGCCCTAGCCTTTTTTCACCGAGTCAAGGAAGGGAAGCTGCAATACGACGCAGCCAGCAGGAGACAGTTGGAGGCCATGATTCAGAGGAGTTCCAATCCTGCCACCAATTTTCTGATGCGCAAGGTCGGTGGACCTGAACAATGCAATGCGATTCTCGGCAAAAATTACGGCCATATCTTCAAAAAGACGGTGATCAAGGAATACATACCGGCGGATGGGCGTACTTATCTCAATAGCGCTTCTCCTGCAGATTATGTCCGCTTCTTGCGCTCGCTATGGAATATGGAGGTTCCTGGTGGCAAGGAAATCCGCCGCGTGATGGCGATGCCCGGTCGTGATCGTCTCTATTTTGGAACAAAAATCCCCCGTGGAACCCTCGTCTACAACAAGACCGGCACCACCGCTCGACTCTGTGGAGACATGGGTATCCTGGTCACCAAAACCCGCAATGGCGATGTGTATCCCTATGCCATAGTCGGGATTATCGAACGGCGCAACAAGGCCCGAGATTACGGTCAATGGATGGCTTCCCGAAGCAGGGTGATTCGGGACGTATCGACACTGGTCTACGAAGGTCTTAAAAAGGAGCACCGTCTGCTCTAACTCCCACCGAATTGTGTTGGTTTCAGTAGATCTTACGTTTGCCGAAATTCGAGCCGATGACATTGAAACTGTTCTCGACGATGAACAAGGCCTGCGCATCGATCTCAAAGACCTTCTCTTCCAACCGTTTCAACTGCAGGTTGTTGGTGATGGTCATGATCATCTGCGTCCGTTTTCCAGTGTAAGCGCCGGTTGCTGGCAACAGGGTTGCGCCTTGGTGCAGATCAAACGAGATGGTGTCGATGATGTTCTGATAGTTGTCGCTGAGGATATAGACGATCTTTCGTTGGTTGAAAAGGGCGAGAACGTGCTCGAGACTGATTGAGGAGACGAAGGTGACGATGATCGAGGCAATAACGATGTCCGGATTGTATTGGCTGAACACCAGGGTATAGAGCGCAGCGTTGTAGAGCATGAAAAATTTGCCCACCCCGAAATTGAACTTTTGGTGCAAGATAATAGCGATGATATCCAGTCCGCCTCCTGAGCCCCGCGACCGCAGACTGATTCCCGCCCCCACACCGCAGATGGCACCACCGGCTACCGCCGCATAGAGTTGGTTGGTGATGGCGAAGTTGAGGGTGAGCACATCGGAAAACAGTGACAACATGCACACGCCGTAGAGGCTGTAGAAGAAAAAGCGATGGCTAAGAAAGATCCACCCGGCAATGAGAAGGGGGATGTTGAGTAGAAAATACCAGAGTCCGGGGGAGAGTATCCCACTTTTATAGTAGATGAGCATGCCGGTGCCGAAGAGGCCGCCGATGATGAATTTATGATGTACCAGCACGGCTTGGGCGCCGATGGCGAAGATCAGCGACCCGAGGGTGAGCAGGAAGAGGTTCCAAACGACCGAGCGAAAGGAGTGTTTCATGGTGAAGGTGGTCTTAGTAAGGTGATTATTGGTTGACCGAGGGGTGGGGGGAGATTACCACTTATAGGCAGATCTCCCCTGCCATCGGAACTCCGGGGGTTTCAATCAGTCGCCGGTCTTCATGGTGACGACCATTATAGCGCTAACAGTGCCTACAGTGCAGCCAACGGTGGCGATATATGCTGTTGTGTGACCGTTTCCCCAGCGTAAGAGGAACACGACTCCGACGCGGAAGAAGTATTGCAAGTGACATGCAAACAGACGGCTGTCGGGTCGGGGGAAAGGGAAGGTTTACTAATCCAAAAGAAAACGAGAAAGGAAGATGAAATGAAAGTAATTCTTGATCTTTGCGTTGTTCCTCTGGGCGTCGGCGTCTCCGTCTCGACGTATGTGGCAGCCTGTCAGGAGGTTCTTCGCAGCCGCGGAGTTAAACATCAACTCCACGCCTATGGCACCAATATCGAAGGGGAGTGGGATGAGGTCATGGCAGCGGTGAAACAGTGCCATGTTAAGGTGCACGACATGGGTGCCCCTCGTATTACCACCACCATCAAACTTGGTACGAGAACGGATCGCTCTCAGTCCATTGAGG
Source organism: uncultured Desulfopila sp. (assembly GCA_964432635.1). Taxonomy (GTDB): domain Bacteria; phylum Desulfobacterota; class Desulfobulbia; order Desulfobulbales; family Desulfocapsaceae; genus Desulforhopalus_A. Next base: position 1,147 of record CAYSON010000074.1, on the reverse strand, counting down.
ACAAGGTGGCCAGCGTTATCGCCAAGACAAGCTAGCTGCTCAGCCCAAAGGGGATGCGACCTCGGAAGTATAGCGGGTCATGATCCAGCCATAGCGGCCGTTTTCAGTGCGAATGTAAAGCCATTCGGGCGCTGCACCGATAACATCGACAACCTGACCGGCAACAGCGCGATCGAGAACCGCGGTGTCAAGACCCGGACCGGATCGAACATTCACCATCTTTTCGATTATAGAGACCTGACGAAGAACTTGCTCTGGTAGTTCGACAACCGGAGGTGCAGTTCTCACCTGGGACGAATACACGGTGACCGCTGGGGCTGGGTAATACACGGTGCGCGGAGGTGGAGGGGTAGCAACCATAGCGCCGACCATTGCTCCGGTGAGCAGCCCTACACCGAGCATCGGCAACCAGGCATCATTATGATAGCGGTAGTGGTAGGGCGCTGGGTGATGGCGCGCATAATGGTTATAGCCGTAGTTGGAATGGCGATAGCCATAATCGTAATGACGATAATGGCGTGAACTAGCCAGTGCCATTGACGTCGAGGACATCAGGAAAAGAGCCATTACAGCAATGATCGACAGTCGTCTTTTCATGGGAAAATCTCCAGAGATGCATGACGCGTAACTGTGAGGAAGCGGGCAGAAGCACAGCCCTGTAACAACAGTGCATATTATAACGCAGGATGGTCCTTCGGGCAAGCAGTCCTTGGAAAAGGACACTGTGGCTTCTCCCTTCAAAGAAAGGCGAGGAGGGGGCTAAGTTTGGCAAGCGTGGTCGTTATTGCGAGGCGGATGGATGATTTCCTCAAAGAGGCGGACAAAGCATCGTCCAAGACCCTATTCTGGGTCGCTCAGACAGCTGTGTAATTGCCTCAGGGCAGAAGCTTCGAGCTGGTAGATGCTGCTCCGCGTCACCCCGAGATCTTTGCTGATGGCTATCACCGTCTCCTCCTTGCCGTGGTAGGGAGGAAGCCCATAGCGGCGTTTGAGGATGTCCCCTTTTCTCGCATCAAGGACCGTATCGATACAGTCAAGGAGCAGTCGTCGCAGTTGTCTGTGCTCACTGAGAGCCTCAGGTGTTGGGCCTGGGGAGGTCGGTTGCGAGTGCTGGCCGTCAGCTTCATATGAACTCAATGAGAGCACA
>CAYSON010000073.1:5410-10143 GCA_964432635.1 uncultured Desulfopila sp. | reverse complement strand
TCCAGTGGGGAGACAACAATTTTGGCGGAATGATTTTCTCCGGACAAAACCCCTCGTTTCCAATGTTAACACTACATGTCCAGCCTTTTAAATGGCTTGCTCTCGATTATATCCATGGATGGCTGGTTTCAGAAGTAATAGATAGCACTTCCTCATATTTTTCAAAACTCGGACGGATAAAAATTGCCTGCGGACAAAGTCGCCTCGCATGCGCTGCCGGCATCGCAGACCGGATTCCGAATTTTCTCGCTTCGTAGGAACAGGCTGCGACCACGCCGCGCCCTTGCGGGTCTCCGCCAACGATGAGCGGTTTGCCGCGCAAACAAGGGTGATCTTTCTGCTCGATGGATGCGTAAAAGGCATCCATGTCAATGTGAATAATTTTTCGCATGGACAGCTGCCAGCCTAGACTCTCTCACTTTCGCAGGAAAGTAGACACAGGACACGGTATTGGGGAAAAAGATCTGTTCGATAAGCGATCAACAGGTGCCGGTTGTGTCGAGAGTTGGTAGAGTCTCTGCGCAAGCGGCGGCGAAGCGACAATGCTTTTGCTCCGCAGATAGAGATGAATGCCAAGCACTGTACCGCACGTGGGGGAGGGTATGGATAAAAAACAGATCTTGCAAGGAAGTTTTCTTTTCGGCGGGTTGCCGGCCCGGCAGTTCGAAGATATTGCCGCTATTGCCATCGAGAAATCATATCAAAAGGGCGAAACCATTTTTCTCGAAGGAGACAAGTGCGTCGGCTTTTATATGGTCGGCGAGGGCAAAGTGAAAATCTTTAAGGTCTCCTCCGGCGGCAAAGAGCATATCCTCCATATCTTTGGGGAGGGAGAGCCCTTTGGCGAAGTGCCGGTTTTTTACGGACACCCATTCCCCGCCAACGCCGAGGCCCTGGTCAAAACCCGCACCCTGTTTTTTCCCCGCGATCGTTTCGTGCAATTGGTGGAAGCCAATCCCACCATGGTTCTTGGTATGTTGGCGGTGTTGTCCATGCGCTTACGTCGTTTTGCCAGTCAGATCGAAAGTCTGTCCCTGAAAGAGGTGCCGGAACGGCTTGCCAATTATCTTCTCTATCTCAGCAAAGAACAGGGAGGGGCGACGGTGGTTGAACTCGATATCTCCAAGGGGCAATTGGCTAGTCTTCTCGGCACTATTCCCGAAACACTGTCGCGGATTTTTGCCAAGATGACCGAAGAAGGGTTGATCAAGGTCAGCGGCCGCTCCATCCAACTCCTCGACCTTGAGGCCCTGGGCGAGAAGGATTGACTTGCTGGTGTTATGAAAGGAATGACGATGAATCATGATCATTCTTGGTAGCGGAACAAATCCTTGACGAAAATGCTGGAGTTCGTTACCTAGGCTCCACCAAAGTCAAAGGTCGGAGCCCCCCACAGAGAAGGCGTCGACGGTATTTGCCGTGCAGGAGAGCAAGCAGAAGATGACCACCAACCTACAAGCAGCACCGCTCATCTCGGTGATTATTCCCGCCTATAATCATCAGCGTTTTATTGGTGCAGCGGTGGAGAGCGTCTTGGGACAAACCGTTGATGATCTGGAATTGATTGTCATCGACGATGGTTCCACTGATCGCACCGGGGAGATCGTCAGGGGGTACAGCGATCCCCGCTTGACCTACCTCTATCAGGACAACCAGGACGCCTTCAACACCATCAACCGCGGACTAGGCCTGGCAAAGGGCCAGTATATTGCCATCCTCAATTCCGACGACGTCTATGAGTTGACCCGCTGCGAACGGTTGCTGTCTGCCTGTGTCGAACATAAGGCCGTATGCGTCTTTTCCGATGTCGTACCGATTTCCGACACCGGTGAGGTCTTCACTGATCCCGCCTTTGGTTGGAATATCTGGCATCACAAGAACCGCTCCTGGTATTTCTCCTGTAACGATCTCTACGCAGCCTTTCTCAAGGGCAACTTCATGGTGACCACTTCCAACCTCTTTATGACCGCCGAGGCGGTGCGGAAGGTGGGAAACTTTTGTTCCCTGAGATATCTGCACGACTACGACTTCATCTTTCGCATGATGCTCGCCTTCCCCAAAGGCGTTCATTATCAGCACGATGAAAAGTTGCTCTATTATCGCATCCACTCCGGAAACACCCTGGGAGAGGCGGCCATTACCGGCAGGTTGCAGGATCAGCAGCTGATCACAAAATATCTGGCGGCAAAATTGTCCGAAAATTATCAGCTCTATGCCAATGCCGGTGCAGAGCGGTTGATCGAACTCGGCGAGGAGCTGCACCACGTGAGAAACACCCTCGCCGCCGCGAGCCCGCAGGGCGTGCGCCCTGCGGTGCGAGAGTTGCTTCGCTCCCTCAGGAGATGGGGCGGCAAGGTCATCGGGTGAAATCTGTTGCCGAAAAAGACCGTATACATCGTCCTATGAACGTCACTACCTACCATTCGCTACCGGCCTTGCTGGCCGCGGGAAGAGGCAAAGCAGCAGAAAAGACTGTTGTCTCCTTTGATCTTTTTGATACCCTGCTTATTCGTCGCATCCATGATCCCGATTTGGTCAAGCGACCGGTGGCAAGGTATATCGCCGGTCTCGCCACGTCCATGGGAGTCGGCTGCCACCAGCACCGTGTGCAAGAGCTGCGTGACAGGATCGAAAAACGCCATCGCCTGGAAACCGGGCAGCGTTTTGTCGACCGGGAAGCCTGTTATCCCCTCTTTATGGAAGAGCTGCTGAACCACATTTTCGCCGAACAGTACTCTCAGGAAATCCTTTCCCAGGTGACAGACTACGAATTGGCCATGGAAAACTCCATGCTGGTGGTGCGCGAGCCATTTAAAGCATGGATGGAGGAACTGTCCCGGCAAGGCAAGCGTCTTTTTATTATTTCCGACATGTATCTGCCCGCCTCGCATCTTCGGCGATTGGTCCGCCACGCAGGGATTGAGCCTTTCGTCGAGGCGGTCATCTCCTCCGCTGATACCTTTCTCGCCAAAGCCTCCGGCAAGGCCTTTCCGATGATCGCCGAGAAATATGGCCTGGCACCGCAAGGTTGGTTGCATGTTGGCGACAATCCCATTTCCGATGGTCTGAGGCCGGTGGAGATGGGCATCGAGGCGATGATCCTTAGCGATGTCGGCGAGGCACAGCGCAAATCCCTGGTCAAGCGCTACTACAACTACAGTGACGGCAAGCCATTTTGGCGGGGGAGGGTTCTGCAGCAGTTGATGGCGCCCTTGGAAGGCGAGGATCTTCCGCAGCCCTCCCTTTATCGCGAGGGCTACACCTTTCTGGGTACCATAGTCGGTCTGTTCGTTCTAGAGGTGGCGAGGTACTGTCTGGAAAAGAAAATCACCAAGGTCTTTTTTCTTTCCCGGGAAGGGTGGACCTTCAAACGCTATTGGGAGCAGGCCATGCCGCTCCTCTACCCACAGGGCGGACTGCCGGAAATCGAATACCTTTATGTTAGCAGAATGGCCTTGGCCGGAGCCTCCTGCGCTCACCAGGGACTCACCAAAGCCAATGCCGACATCGTCTTTCTTCCTACCGGCAACCGCGATTTCCGTGATGTCTGCCGGATATTCGCGCTTGAGATAGAACCCTTCCTGCCGCATCTGCAGCGCTACCAGCTCGAGGCGGATAGCGCCCTCAGTCCTGCGCATCAAGGATACTCCCCGGACAATCGCAAGATGTTCGATGCACTGCTCGAAGATGGCAGCTTTCAGGAGGAGGTGCGCCGTCAGACCGGGGTCGCCAACCAAGCGGCGGTTCGCTACTTCGAGTCGGTCGGACTCTTTGCCCACGACAACATTGCCTTGGTCGACATTGGGTGGTTGGGAACCATTCAACGTTTTCTCTTTGAAACCATCGCCCATCGTCCCGATTGCCCTACCTGTCACGGGCTGTTGTTCGGGGCCACACGGGGCATTCCTTACCCCGAAGGGGGTAAAAACCTGCTGCGCGGTATTGTCTACGATCGCTACCGCTTCGACTTCGCCGCCAGTGTGCTCCTCTACGCCCAGGATATTTTCGAGGAGGCCTGTCGCGCCCCCCATCCAACCCTGAACGGATACCGCCTGACCGAGAGCGGTGTGGAACTCGAGTTTCGCAAGGGTGACGACGATATCGGCCAGGCGGAGGTAGAGCAGGACAACTACTTTGCGCCATTGCAGCAGGGTATCTTTGATAGCGCCGGCCGTTTCGCTGCCGCTGCCGCCCTGCTTGGCTATCAACTCGAGGATTGTCGGGGGTGGATGAATTATATGCTGATCAGCAAACTTGCCTTCCCGACAGCCCAGGAGGTGGCGGATATCAGACATCGCCATCATCTCGACGATTTCCATGGCGGGAAGAAACCGCAGGCGGGAATTACGCTGGGTCCGGCGCCGCTGTGGAGTGAGCGACCATGGAAGTTGAAATTCCATCCCTGGTTGCGCTTGCGCCATTTTCTAGGCCATCTGCGCGGGAGGATCAACCAATGAAACGAATCGTTACCGCCCGCTATGATTTGCAAGGCCAGGGAATATTACGCCTTGCCCGCCTCGCCCTGCTCGGTAAATACCTACCGATAGGCAACCTCCAAGGAGGACCTGGGGCTCGTTGTCTGGGAGCGCTGCTGTTTCTTCACTATCTTGGTTACCCCGTCTATCTGCTTCTTGCTCGCTATGGTCATCGGCTGCAGGCGTTACGGCGATGGCTGAGGAGATGACGCGAAAAGGGAAAACCTTGCTGCAAGAGGTTATCTCTTCAATGCCACG
>CAYSON010000073.1:0-5400 GCA_964432635.1 uncultured Desulfopila sp. | reverse complement strand
ATACTCTTCTTATTGGGATGCAACTTGAACTGGCGTGAGGAAATTGTTTTCTCCACCACCATGATACAGTTGCCAATCTGGATCTTGGTATCGGTATAGATGGTGCCGAAAACGTCGATCCTGATCCTCTCAATATCGATCCCCCCGCTCGGGTCGTAATTTTCTGGCGGACCTGACATTGCCTCATCCGGGGCGCCGGCTTTGGAATAGAGACCGGTGCCGGGGATGAGGTTGAGGCGCATCAGCAGGAGTTTGCAGTCTGCCAGCTCTTTTTCCATGGTTTTGACCTTTTTGGAGGTCGAACTGCCGTGGTAGCGCTGTATCCATTGGACGATGGCATCTTGTTGCGCGACAATACTCTTTTTCAGTTCGCTAAACTGGTCGAGGCGAGTCGCCACCACGCCGGCAGCGATCACCGCTGGCGTGCAGTTTTCCGAGCCAACATCTCCTACGGTAATGTGTCCTTGGGCAATCAGGCGGCCACCCATGATTTTGCTGCCGGGTTGGCAACGAATGTCACCGCCCGCGACGATATCGCTGTAGTATGATTGTTTGCGGATAACAACAATGCCGCCACAATGGAGCAAGCCTTGCTCGATGAAATTGATGTCGGCGTCGCCTTTCACTTCGAGGGTGGAGTTTTTGCCGGTGATGCCACCGCGAACCACGAGGTTGCCTTGGCCTGAAATCTTGCCCGACATCACTGCCCCGGTGATTTCAATATCCCCAGCAGCCGTAACCTTGAAGGCGGGTTGCACCGATCCGCGAATGGTCACTGCATTCATGCTTTCGATATTACCGGTTTTAAAATCGATGTCGCCGATAATAGCCTGATGCGAGCAGACTTTGATGATGCGGTTGTTGACGATCGACAAGACGCCGTCCTTGGTGGCGGTCACCTGCAGGGAGTCTCGGGAGAAATGGACGTCGTTGGCCAGTTCGATTTTGATATCTTTGCCAAGGGGGGCTGGGGTTTCCTCCCCGAAGACGTTGACTCCAGGGTCACCCTGCACAGCCGGGATCTTAGTGGCGATCACTTCACCTGCCTTGATACCAACCATGATGCGTCGATCGCGAAAATCGATGGAGCCGTCTTTGAGGATGGTGCCGGCAATCGGCCCAATTTCGAGTTCGAAACGGAGGCAGGCATCGCTGCTTTTACCGAGTTCCTGGCCCCTGGCGATAACAAGGCGATGAAATTCCTTTTCGCCACTGGCGATAGAGAGGAAGGCCTCTTTAAGAGCTTGCTCATCGAGGCCGAAGGTGATGTTCTGCGCGTCGAGCAGTTCCTTCAAGTCCACTTGACGCAGAGAGCGGCCTTCTTCCAGCGGAGGGTGAATGGAGAGGGTGACCTTCATCAAGTCGGGGGAGATGGCGAACAGCGGTTCCACTCCTATCACGGTGATCGGCTCGGGAACATCGCTGCGGCGGATGGTATTGACCTGTGGATATCCGGGAACGGTCGCCACCACCGCCGAGCCGTCCTCGGAAAGCTCGGCATAGTCTCCCGGTTCGAGCGGCGCCTTGGCGAAACCTTTGGCGGCGAAACGATGAAAATTTGGAAAATCGGCCAGCACCTGCCCACCTAACACCAGCTCCGAGACCGGAACTTTGTCGGTGGTATAGTCATCACCAATCTTCAGAAGACTTGTAAGGAAGTGGAAGGTGGGTTGGATGAATTTTTGCTTTTGCTCTCCGCTATTGGCCGGTTCCATTGCTGCCTTCATTTGTGAGGTGAGAAGGAGTTGCGGATATCGTCAAGGTATGCCATAGATCATAGCATGTTGAGAAGGGTGATTTAAGCTTTTTTTGGGCGCGCTTGCCCACAGTTTTTGCTGGCCGATGAAAAGGCATGTATGTCGATTGCGCTGGATTGGCCTTTTAGAATGTTTATCTCGGCGCAGGGGGCTATTTCTGTTCCGATTTCAGTACGGCAAGAAAGGCGGTTTGTGGAATATCGACGTTGCCGACTGTCTTCATTCGTTTCTTGCCGGCCTTTTGCTTCTCCAAGAGTTTTCGTTTTCTCGAGATGTCACCTCCATAACACTTGGCCAGGACGTCCTTGCGCAGCGGTGAGACGGTGGTTCTGGCAATGATCGTGCCGCCGATGGCGGCTTGAATGGCGATTTTAAACATCTGGCGAGGGATCTCTTCCTTCAGCATCTCACAGGCATGGAGGCCCCGGGCGCGGGCGTTGTTGCGATGCGCCAGTTGCGACAGGGCATCAACAATCTCGCCGTTGACGAGGATATCGAGCTTGACCAGATCGCTCTTGCGGTAATCGAGCATTTCGTAATTGAAGGATCCGTAGCCTTGGGTCAATGATTTGAGGCGATCGTAAAAATCGAAGATGACCTCGGCCAGCGGCAACTCGCATTGCAACTCGATCCTCCCCGGTGTCGGATAGTGGAAGCTGGTGTTCTCCCCGCGTCGTTCCATGCAGAGGGTCATCACCGAGCCCATGTATCTCTCGGGAATGAGGATAGTGGCTTTGATATAGGGCTCTTCCACCCGTTCGATGTGGGTGGGGTCGGGGAAGTGCGCGGGATTGTCGACGTATTTGGTTTCCCCGTTGGCGAGATGAAAGATGTATTGCACCGAGGGCACGGTAAGGATGAGTGAGATGTCGAACTCTCGCTCGAGTCGCTCTTGAATTACTTCCAGGTGCAGCAGGCCGAGGAAGCCACAGCGAAAGCCGAAACCGAGGGCGGCCGAGGAGTCCTTTTCGAAGGTGAGCGAAGCATCGTTCAATTTCAACTTTTCAAGGGCGGTGGCGAGGTCCTCATACTCGTCGGTATCGATGGGGTAGATGGAAGAGAACACCACCTGCTGCACTTCGCGAAAGCCGGGTAGGGCGCTAGCCGCCGGTCTATCCTTGAGGGTGATGGTATCGCCCGGTCGGGTGTCCTGAATAGTCTTGATGCCGGCAAGAATATAGCCGATCTGGCCGGCGGACAGTTGCTTCACCGCTTCCCGGTGCAACTTGAACACTCCTACTTCATCGACCTTGTATTCACGGTCGTTGGCCATGAAGCGGATGGTGTCTCCAGCCTTGACCGTGCCGTTGATGATGCGTACCGAGATCAAGGTGCCACGAAAGGAATCGTAGTTGGCATCAAAGATCAGAGCTTGTAGAGGTGCTTGGGGATCGCCCTTGGGGGCGGGAAGATGGGCGACAATGGTTTCGAAAAGTTCAGGAATGCCGGTGCCCATTTTGGCCGAGCAGAATTGCACCAGAGTACTGTCAAGACCAAGATCCTCCTCGATTTGCAAGGCGATCTTTTCAGGTTCAGCCGAAGGCAGATCGATCTTGTTGATCACCGGAATGATGTCTAGATCGTTTTCCATGGCCAAATAGAGATTGGCCAAGGTCTGCGCCTCTACGCCCTGGGCGGCGTCGACCAAGAGCAAGGCGCCTTCGCATGAACTGAGCGCCCGCGACACCTCATAGCTGAAATCAACGTGGCCGGGAGTGTCGACCAGGTTGAGGAAATACTCCTTGCCGTCATTCGCTTTATAGGGCAGACAGATGGTTTGGCTCTTGATGGTAATGCCACGCTCGCGTTCGATATCCATGTTGTCGAGCAGCTGGTCCTTGAATTCGCGGTCGGTGACCAGGTTGCAGTATTGAATCATTCTGTCGGCGAGGGTGGACTTGCCGTGGTCGATGTGCGCAATTATACTGAAATTTCTAATATTGTTCATTCGCTCGCTTGGGGTACGGGACGGTTTCCGGATGGGTTGCCGACCATGGCCTGCAACATCGGTGAGAAGACTAGCGATATGTAGCACATCTACGCTACGATGAAAATATAATTCTCCAGCGAGAAACGGCTGTGATACAATCTATTCTCAGCGGAGTTGCTGGGAATTGATTGCCGGGTCAACTATAATCTGATTGCACTTTCGTGCATATCGGGTAGTGTTATAGTCTTTCTATAATTTCTTGGTACTTCACCCGGAGAAGGTATTTGATGAACAAGAACACCATTATTGATCCCGAACTGGAGATTGATGCGCTGGACGATCCGGAATTGGAAACGGAAGTCGATGTCGTCGATGAGGGATATGACAATCCTCTGGTAGAGGTTTCCGATGACGAGAATTTACCGGCGCTGAGCAACCCGGCGTTACATCGCTATCTCCAGGAAATCAGCCAATACGAACTGCTCACCCGGGAAGAGACCGACGAATTGGCTGTCCGTTTTCGTGAGCACGGCGATCAGGACGCTGCCTATCGTTTGGTAAGTTCAAACCTTCGCTTGGTCGTTAAAGTTGCCATGGACTTCCAGAAATACTGGATGCAAAACTTCATGGATCTTATTCAGGAGGGCAACGTCGGCCTGGTTCAGGCGACGAAGAAGTTCGACCCCTATCGTGGTGTCAAGTTTTCCTACTATGCCGCCTACTGGATACGCGCCTATGTACTCAAATTTATCATGGATAATTGGCGACTGGTTAAGATAGGCACTACCCAAGCGCAACGTAAGTTGTTTTTTAGCCTCAACAAGGAGAGAAAACTTCTTGAAGGACAAGGCTTTGAAGCCGAACCCAAGCTTTTGGCGGAGCGTCTCAACGTCAAGGAGCGAGAAGTAGTGGAGATGGGACAGCGAATGGACAACTGGGACGTTTCCCTGGAAAGTCCGGTCCGTTCCGATTCCGAGGACGAACAAAAGAACTTCCTTCCTTCCGATGGGCCGGGCATTGAGTCAATGGTTGCTGGCAAAGAGATCAAGGCCAAACTCGGCGAGCTAATTGCCATTCTCAAAGATAAACTCAACGATAAAGAGCGGATGATTCTTGAAAAACGGCTCTTGACCGATGAGCCACTCACCTTGCAAACCATCGCCGATCGCTTTGAAATTTCCCGAGAACGGGTTCGTCAGATTGAGGTTAATCTTCTCAAAAAAATGAAGAAATATCTTGAGACGGAGATGCCCGATATCGTCGATTATTTCGATGGCGAAAAAATAGTTATCAGCGGCACCTCCGCAAATGACTAAATAGGCAACTCATTTTCCCTTCTCCTCCTTGGGCGAACCGCTCTCCTGCCTCCTCATTGCGACGGCTTTGGCCGATAGGTTTCAATCATTCATTTACTCCACCCGAGAGTTTATACCATGAAAGTCCCTTTACTCGATCTCAAGGCGCAGCTGAGCTATCTTGAAAACGATCTTCTTGAGGCACTCACCCGCGTTGTCAAGTCGACTCGCTATATTCAAGGACCCGAGGTAGAAAACCTTGAGAAGGAAATTGCCGCCTATAGCGGGGCAGCGCACGGGATCGGAGTTACCAGCGGCACTGACGCCTTGCTGGTCTGTTTGATGGCGCTTGGCATCGGTCCCGGAGATAGGGTGTTGACCACGCCTTTTTCATTTTTTGCTCCCATGGGGGTGATTC
>CAYSON010000072.1:2319-10176 GCA_964432635.1 uncultured Desulfopila sp. | reverse complement strand
ACAAGATAGTCCTTGAGCTTTTCCAGCAATGAGTCGGGGAGTTCGCGATTGTACATGAACGCCTCCGCTTCATCGCCGGTGAGCTGTTGTTTTATTTCCAGGGGAAGTGACCGAAGAATGGCCACCCGCTGGGGATCGGGTTTTTCGTGGGGGAGAGGGGCCATGCTGGTGCTCCGTGGTGTCTGAGAGTGTTCTCCCCGGAGGGGGAGTTTGACGGAAATCCGACTCATATCGCATAAACTTGCGTTGCTCAGCCGTTCTTTCAATGGTCGCTTGTCGTTTACCGATCCCTGGGACCGCCGCCCCCTCGGCATGAAGTCGAGGCGGGGCGGCTGTGCCAGTTTACCAGTAATAGAGAGCGGCGCCGCTTAGTTCCTGCTCGATTTCCAGCAAACGATTGTATTTGGCGATGCGCTCGCTGCGCGAAGCCGAGCCGGTCTTCAGTTGTCCGCCGTCCATGGCCACCGCGAAGTCGGCGAGGAAGGTGTCTTCGGTTTCGCCGGAGCGATGTGAAATAAAGTAACGCCATCCGGCGTCGCGGCACATGCGCACCGCGTCGACGCTCTCCGAGACCGTGCCGATCTGGTTGAGCTTGATCAACACCGAATTGGCGGCCTTTTCCTCGATGCCGCGGGCGATATACTGGGTGTTGGTGACGAAGATGTCGTCGCCGACGATATCGATGCGCTGACCTACTGTGGCGGTCAGCTTTTTGAATCCGGCCCAGTCGTTTTCGGCGAAAGGGTCTTCCCAGGAGACGATCGGGTATTTTTTTACCCACTGCTCGGCCATGGCCACCAGTTCGTCGGAAGTTTTGGCGCCGCCGCCGGACCATTTCAGGTCGTAGCTGCCGCTGAGATCGGTGGCAAAAGAACTGGCGGCGCTGTCGAGCGAGATGGAAATATCCTGGCCAGGCACGTAGCCAGCTTTTTCAATGGCCTCGATGATGATATCCATCACCGCTTCGTTGCTGGGCAGGTTGGGGGCGAAGCCGCCCTCGTCGCCGACGCTGGTTGCAAGATTCTGGGCCTTGAGAAGCTTTTTCAGGGTGTGGAAGGTCTCGGCAATATAGCGCAGACCAACGGAAAAACTCGGGGCACCGATGGGCACTGCCATGAATTCCTGAATATCGACGCTGTTGTCGGCATGGGCCCCGCCGTTGATAATGTTCATCGCCGGTACCGGGATGCGCCGTGCCCCGGAGCCGCCGAGGTAGCGATAGAGCGGCAGGCGGCAGGACTGGGCCGCCGCCCGGGCCACCGCCATGGAGACGCCGAGGATGGCGTTGGCGCCTAGGTTCGACTTGTTGTCGGTGCCGTCGAGCTCGATCATTTTGAGATCGATGGCCACCTGCCCGGTGGCCGGCATGCCGATCAGGGCCGGGGATATGATGGTATTGACATTATCCACCGCCTTGAGCACACCCTTGCCGAGATAGCGGTTTTTATCGCCGTCGCGCAGTTCAATGGCCTCATTCTCCCCGGTACTGGCCCCGGAGGGGACCGAGGCGGAGGAAACGGTGCCGTCCTCCAATTCGACAAAGACACGAACCGTCGGGTTGCCCCGCGAATCCAAAATCTCCATGCCGCGAACCGCCGCAATTGCTTCTTTCATGTGGTTATCCTCAGGTTTCAATGGGTTAATCTCTATGGCCACCGGCCCAGTCGCCGGAGTTGTGACTTCCGTCACTATATAGCCATCGACCGGTTCTGCCAATGGTTTTTGCTGATTTTCCAGGGAGTCGGCGGGCAGGAAGGGTGGGGAAATAACAGTTGCATCGGCCGGGAGGAGAGTGTACTTAACTAGGTTCGCTGATGCCAAAGGTAACGATATATGGTAATTATTTCAAGGATCGCCAGCAGGATGAAATCTCGGCTATGGGCGGGGATGAGCATCTCTTGGCGCGGATTTGCTGTAGCGCTGGTGCTGTTACTGTTTTGCGCAGGCGGCTGCCGCGACAAGGTGCGTTTTCCGGGTGCTGAAGATATACTCGGTCGATGGCGGTCCGCCGGAAAAAGCTACAAAGATACAAGAACCTATAGTGGTATTTATCATTTTCACACCATCGGCGGTCATACGTATGATATCACCCTCAGTGACGGTTCGGTGAAAAAAGGGAAAGGGGTGTGGAGCCTGGAGAAGGACAAGGGTATTCTTCGGGTCGAGAACGACACCGGCTCGATCTATGTCGGTACCTTTGAAAATGGCAAACCCACCTCGGTTGCTCTCTTCACCATCAACAACCAATGGGGCGTGCAGCTCGACAAGGAAGCGAGCGGCGCACCTGCCAAGACACCAACACCATAGGCGGACTTCCCGGCGGCAGATAAAGCCGGCGAGGCCAGCAATCCATTTCGGGAGTATTTCGTGAATATCGATACGCCATCCTTACAGCAGCAAACAAGCGGCAAGGAGAAGGTGCTCAAGCATCTTTTTGCCGCGCTGGTCGCCTGTCTCGCCATTGGCCTTTACTATTATTTCTTTGTCACCACCGCCCGGGTCGAGGTCGAGTTGGCTGTCTCCCAAAAAGCCGACTTTAAGCTCTATTGGGCCAAGGGGGGGGAACCCTACTCGGAAAAAATGATGGCGGGGATCGTCGCCAAGCCGGAACGACAGCATTACACCTTTTTTCTCACCAATATAGGTGATCTTGCCCGGTTGCGCATCGACACCCACAACTACCTGGGTGAGGCGACCCTGAAAAAACTGCGCATCACCCAGGAGGGCTATCAACCGCTGATCCTTGCCGACAGCGAGCAGTTCGGCCGCCTCAAACCTTTGCAGGACATTGAAGACGCGCGTTTTGACGAGGACGGGCTTTGCGTGTCGACCTCCGGCAGTGACGGCAATTTCGAGTGGGTGGTGAAGCCGGAGCGCAGCGGTTTCGATTATTTCTGGCTGTTCGGCCGCCTTGCCGTGGTTGTTGTGGTGGTGCTTGCCGTTTATTATGGCGCCGCGCCTCTGGCGGCCAACCTGCGCTATGTCCCGGTGCTGCTCTTTGGGGTGTGGTTGCTGATCATCGCCATGGCCGGAATCAGCAAGGAGAACAGCCATCCCGACGAGTACGTGCACATGGCAGCCATCCGCTATTATGTTGACCATTGGCTGCCGCCGCAGATCGATGATCCGGCCATTCGCGACACCTTCAGCGCCTATGGGGTTTCGCGGCTCAATAACGGCGAGGTGTACTATCTCTTTGCCGGCAAGTTCCACAAGTTCCTGCAGACCATGCACCTGCCGGAGTCGTTTTCTCTGCGGCTTTTTAACGTCTGCCTGTTTGGGTTGATCGTTCTCTATGCCATCCGCAGCCGCTGTGCGCGCATGGCGGCCTTGCCGCTGCTGGTGTCGGCGCAGATCTGGTATATTTTCTGTTATAGCGCCTCGGACGCCTTTGCCCTCTTCTTCGCCTTTCTCGCTGCCTGCGAGGCGATCAACCCCGACAGTCTGCTACATCGCTACCTTAAAGGCGACGGCTGGGGCATCAGGGTGGTTGGCGCGCTGCTGCTTGGCCTGCTGCTCGGTATCGTCTTTCTGCTCAAGGTCAACTACCTGCCCTTCGTCGCCTTTTTCTATTTAGTCATGATCGCCAAGGTATTTTTCACTGAAGAATATTTCTGGGACAAGAAAGGGGCGATTCTGCGCCTGCTGCTCATCACCCTGCTCGGTCTTGGTGTCTACGGGGCACGGGTTGGCGCCGACTATCTCGTCAACGGGGCTGAGCGCCAGGAAAAGATCGCCGCGATGCAGGAGCAGATGGCAGGTCCGCTCTATAAGCCGAGCACCGAACTGCACAAAAAGCACGTCTCCCTCTACCGTCAGGCGCGGGGGGCGACGCTTGAACGGATCATTGAGGTTGATCGTTGGTTTGAGCAGATATTTCGCAGTAGTTTCGGTGTTTTCGGATATTTCACCATCTCCGGTTCGGAGGGATATTACAATCTGGTCCGCTGGTCCGGGGTCTTCTGCCTGGTGCTCCTTTTTGCCATGGTCTTCCGCGGCGGCGGTTGGCTCGGCGGCGGGCTGGCGGTCATCGCCATGGCCATCGCCGCCGCCCTGATCGGCAAGGCCCTGCACCATTCCTGGACCATCGACTTTCAGGCGCAGGGACGCTATCTCTTTCCGCTGCTGCCGATTTTCGGCATGCTCTACGGCTGGCACCATCAGGTGATCAGTCGGCGTCTGATGCTGCTGGGAGTGTTGCCGCTTTTCTGTCTGGGGATATATGTTTTCATTTTTGAGGCTTTGGTACGTATTCCCCGATTGGTGGTAATGTGAGGAGTGAGGCGTGAGGAGAAAGGAAGATATCGGCAAAGTGGACTTAAGCGAGCAACTGCATGGCAACGGCTCGGCCTTGGGCAAATATAAGACAAAGGCGGTGGGTGAACTTTCGTTTTTCGGGTTTCTGTTGTACGAAGCTTTTGCCCTGCTGTTTGCCGACCTTGGCGGGGCGCTTGGCTATGTGCTCCGCAAGATGTTGGCCAAGAGGCTGTTCCGCTCAGCGGGCACGGGGCTGATCCTTGGTCGCGGCTTGGTGCTGCGCCACCCGGGCAGGATCTCCATCGGTCACCGGGTGGCGATTGACGATCACTGCTTTATCGATGGCAGCGGCAGCGGCGATATCGGCGTGGTCATCGGCAATGGGGTCATTCTTTCCCGCAACTGCATCGTGCTTGGCAAGAACGGACATGTGGTACTTGAGGATCGGGTCGATGTTGGTTTCAACTGTGTTTTTGCATCGGCCTCGGGCATTACCGTGGGCACTGCGACGATCATCGCCGGCAATTGTTATATCGGCGGCGGCCGCTATTTCCATGATGACCTCCAGGTGCCGATCATGGACCAGGGCGCCTATTCGCGGGGTGAGATCGTTATCGGCGAAGGCTGCTGGCTCGGCGCCGGGGCCATTGTTCTCGACGGGGTCCGTCTTGGCAAGGGGGTGATCGTTGGTGCCGGGGCGGTGGTCACCAAGGATGCCCCCGATTACGCGGTGTTGGTCGGCTCACCGGCGCGGATTTTGCGAATACGTGACGAGCAGGTGGATTGAGATGTGGATAAGGTTGCTGGGAGTGTGGTTGGCGATATTTTTTTTCGGCGGCGTTGCTGTCGCGGCTGAGGCCAAGGGCGATCGCGTCGAGCAGTGGGTGGGTACCCATACCCGGCTGGTCTGGCTGCAGGATCACGGCAACGGTGCCGACAGCCTGGCCACTGGCAACTCGCTCATGCTCTACAGGTACGATTCCCGTGACGGACGCGGCGAGCGCCCCCTGCTGAGCAAGGCCGACAACTATTTTCGGCCACTTTTCACCCCGGATGGCCAGCAGGTGATCGTCAGCAACCGCCTGACCCGCCGTGTCTCTCTGGTCGATTGGGAGAGCGGCAAGGTCACCGACCTGGGAGAGGGCGTTGCGGTCGCGGTTTGGCAGGAGCCGGGACGCAACCTCACGCCGTGGAAGAGCAACCTCTGGGTCTACTGCTTTTCCGGCATGCAGCCGGAAAATAAGTACGGCACCTCGCAGCCCCTCTACCGTTTCCGCCTCGACAAGCCGAAGAAGAAGGAACTGCTCTGGAGCAACACCAACATGGCCTGGGACAACGTGCAGTTGTCCCGCGACGGAGAAGTCCTCGGCGGTCTCTTTCCCTGGCCGGACGGCGGCGTGCTGTGGACCAAGGACAAGCGCTGGCAGCGGCTCGGCCAGGGCTGCTGGACCAGTCTCAGTCCAGACAACTCCAAACTGCTGTGGATCTTCGATGGCTTGCACCGCAACATCCAGGTGCATGACATCAAGGGCGGCCGGGATTGGACGGTCAATATCAACGGCGCTCCGGAGGTCGGCGGCTTCGAGGTCTATCATCCCCGCTGGAGCAACCATCCCCGCTTTTTTGCCATCACCGGCCCCTATCTCAAGGGCGAGGGTGGTAACCGCATCGGCGGCGGCGGGGAGAAGGTGGAGATCTTTCTCGGTCGCTTCGACGAGCGGGTGGAAAAGGTCGAGGCGTGGCTGAAGGTGACCGAGAACAGCCGAGCCGACTTCTACCCCGAGGTGTGGATAGATGGCGGCGGCAAGGCGGAACTGACAGCGGTCGAGGGCAAGCAGCAGGTGGCTCAACCGACAAAGGAGCCGGCGGCGGATCGGGCAGGACAAATTTTTCGCTGGGAGAACATGAAGGCCGCCAACCAGCTCCCGGAAAAGAGCCCCATAGGTTTTTTTCAGTGCAATATTGAGCTGCGCGGGCGGGCGCTCTTTGCAAAAAATCTCCGTCTCAACACCTCCGGCGGTTTCGGAGAGACCGGCGAGGCCGGTAAAAAGATGGGAGAGGCACTGAAAAAGAGCGGGAAGTTGGGGCTGGAGCTGGCCTATCATGCGGAGGTGGAACAGGTTGGGGCGATCGTTTCCTTCGGTAGCGGCGCAGCGAATCTTGTGCAACTCCGTCAGCAGGGCAGCGACGTGCATTTGGTCGGTCAATATGCCAATGCCACCTGGCCCAAGGTATTGACCCCCGGCCGTATACAGCACCTGGCCCTCAATCTCGGCGGTGGCAAGGCTGAACTCTTCGTCAATGGAGTGAGCGCCGGCACCAAGGAGGCCCGGGTCGATTTCGCCGCTGCTTCAATCGATTCCTTCGCTCTCGGCGACCGAGAAGGCAAACTGCGGGCGCAGCTCGCCGCAATCGCCGTCTATGATCGCGCGCTCTCCAAGGGGGAGATTGACGCCTCCAGTCGTTTGGTGCAAGGAGATCAGGGCGAAGCGGCAGACAAACCCCTGGTGCTTGAGGCCACCCTGCTTGAGCGCAGCGAGATTCCCGCCCCGGATGCCATCGGCGCCTACAGTCGCGCCCTGGTGGTCAACACCTACAAAGTCGACCGGTTGGTGCAGGGCGAGTATACACACCAGCGGCTCCTCGTTGCCGAATGGGCGATTCTCGACCGCACGGTAATCAAGGCCTACCAGGAGCCCGCCGTTTCCGAGACGCTGGTGGTCGAACCCTTCTTGCGCCATCCGCAACTGGAGGGTGAACGACAGATGATGGATGTCTTCGAGCCGGACCTGGAGATGTATTACCGTTTGCCGTGAGGTGCCGCTGACCGCACCAACCTAGAACCATCTGGTGAAGACGCCACTTTCGCGGAGGATGTTGATGCCGATCAGCCACAGCACCAGGCCGCCGACGATTTCCGCCCAGGTGCTCAACCAGGTCAGTCGGGCGACACTCTTGCCGAGGTGGAGGCCGAAGATGGTGAACAGGGCGGCAACAATGCCGATGATAAGGGCCGGAGTGACGATCGAAACGCGCAGCATCGACATGGAGAGGCCCACGGCCATGGCGTCGATACTGGTGGCCACCGACAGCATCACCAGGGTCAAGCCCTTGGTGGCGTCCTTGAGCGGTTTAGCCTCGTCGTCTTCATCGGCGAGAATGGCCTCCTTGAGCATATTGCTGCCCACCAGAGCCAGCATGGTGAAGGCAATCCAATGGGCATAGGCCTCCATGTAGCTCTGCACTGAGGAGCCCAAACCCCAGCCGATGACCGGCATCATCGCCTGAAAGAGCCCGAAGTGCCAAGAGAGGCGAAAAGTCTGGCGCAGGCTGACCTGCTTGAGGCCGACTCCGGTGGCGATGGCCACGGCGAAAGCGTCCATGGCCAGGGCGACGGCGATGCCAAAGATAGTGAGAAGGTCCATAGGGCTATGGTGGTGGAGGGGATGGGGAAGTGGTCCTCTTTACCAGACCCTTCATGCGATGACAAGGGAAAATGGGGTGATCGGTTAGGCGCGATCTTTGTTCGGCAACGCCTTGTACCTCTCCTCTTTGCCAAATTTTTGAACCGTTCCCCCCGGTGAATGTGTTTCGACCATG
>CAYSON010000072.1:0-2309 GCA_964432635.1 uncultured Desulfopila sp. | reverse complement strand
CACATACTCCTCTTTGCCCTGGCCACCCTCCTCTCCGCTTTTCTGCTCTTCTGGGTGCAACCGCTGTTCGCCAAGATGATTTTGCCACAGCTTGGCGGCTCGTCGTCGGTATGGACCACGGTTATGCTCTTTTTTCAGGGGGCCCTGGTGTTCGGCTACGGCTATGTGCACCTCAGTGACCGCTGGCTTCCCCGGAAGAGACAGGTCGCCCTGCACACCGCGCTCCTGCTGGCGGCGACGATAGCGCTGCCCTTTGCCATGGAAAGCCGGGAGGGTGCAGCGAGCGGCTCTCCCGTCGCCTATGTGCTGTTCCTGGCCACCTTTTCCGTGGGTCTGCCCTTTTTTGCCCTCTCCGCCACCGCGCCGCTCCTGCAGCGCTGGTATGCCGCCACCGGCCGCGACCCCTATTTCCTTTATGCCGCCTCCAACCTCGGCAGCATGGCGGCGCTGCTGCTCTTTCCGACCCTGCTCGAGCCGGCCCTGGCGGTCAGGCCGCAGACCGTCGCCTGGCAGGCGGGGTATGTTCTTCTCGTTGTCTTGCTTGGCTTCTGCGGCCTGGTCTTTCTGCGTTCCACCGCGCCTGAGCTTGCGCCGCAGCACCTGGCAGGAAAGTCGCCCGTTGCCGCCACCCGCTTTTCCTGGGTGTTCTGGGCCTTTCTGCCGTCAAGCGCCATGCTTGGGGTGACCAGCCATGTTACCACCGACATCGCTCCGGCGGCGCTGTTCTGGGTTCTCCCGCTGGCTCTTTATCTGCTCTCCTTTGTGGTCGTCTTTTCCAGGTTGCGGCGCTATTTGCCGGCAACCGCTCTGGTGTGGGCCATTGTCCTCCTCGCCGTGACCATCCTCTTTCTGCGCTACTGGGGAGGAGACCGGACCATGGATCGGGCCATGGTCTCGATTCTTTTCAACCTCCTCTGGTTCTTTACCGCCGCCTGCCTGCTGCACGGGTTTCTCTACCACAGTCGGCCGGAGGCGGCGCAGTTGACCGAGTTCTATTTCTGGACCGCCTGCGGCGGGGCCTTGGGCGGGATCTTCAACAGTATCGTCGCACCGCTCATCTTTCACCAGGTGCTCGAATACTATCTGCTATTGGTCGTTATTTCGTCGATCGCCCTGCGTCTTGCCTTGACCAGCCTGGTGAGACGCTGCCCCGTTGGCCTTGCCGAGGCGGGCAGGGCGACAGGAATCTTTGCCGTGTTGCTGCTGCTTTTTCTTTTCGCTGATCGGGTTTTGTCCGGCGCGATGACGCCACAGCTGCGTACCGAGGTGGTGCTCTGTGCCCTGGTGGCCATCGTCATCACCCTGGCGGTGGCCATAAAGCGACGCCACGCCAGGGCCTGGCGGGTGGCTATCCTGGTGGTCGCCGTGGTTGCCGGTGGCGTGTACCTTACCTTCCAGGATTACGGCAACCTACATCTTGCCCGATCCTTCTATGGGTCGCTGCGGGTCAAGGATAAACGCGATCTGCACGACGTTTCCTATCATCTCCTGCTGCACGGCAGCACCCGCCACAACATGCAGCGCTTTGGCGATGATCCTGAAAAAAACCAAGAGCCGCTGATGTACTTTCATCGCCTTGGGAACATCGGCAACGCGGTGAGTGCCCTGCGCCACCATCTTGGACGCCCCCTGCGCTTTGCCATAGCCGGGCTGGGGGCCGGGGCGATGAGCGCCTACACCGAGGTCGGCGATGAGATGGTCTTCTACGAGATCGATCGCCAAGTGGTGGCCCTGGCCACCAATCCGGCCCTGTTTACCTATGTCGCCGAGGCCAAGGGCACTATCGACATCGTTGTCGGCGATGCCCGCCTGCAGCTGGCCAAGGCCCCCGACCGCCACTTCGACTTCATACATCTCGACGCCTTTTGCGGCGACGCCGTGCCGGTGCACCTGCTCACCGCCGAGGCCATCGCCCTCTATCTGCGCAAGGTCAAGGAGGATGGCCTGATCCTCTTTCACCTCAGCAACCGCTATCTTGATCTGCCCCGGGTGCTGCAGGGGGCGGAGCTGCCGGAGGGCTACAGCCTCTACTACGGTTCCCGCCACAATGTCGAACGGCCTGAAGGCACCTCGATCTTCTCCGGCCTCTTCAGTCATAGCCAGGTGGTGCTGCTCGCTCGGGACGAAGCCTTTCCGGAAAAAATCACCACCTCGCCGCGCTGGCGCTACCTCCCCGCCGACCCGGAGATCCGCCCCTGGACCGATGACTATTCCAATCTCTTTCAGATCTTCAGATTCTGACCGGGTTCTTGGGGTGACTTTTGCTGCGTAACGCTTTTCCGCGGTCAGGGGGTGAGCGTGGATTCTTG
>CAYSON010000071.1:1150-10235 GCA_964432635.1 uncultured Desulfopila sp. | reverse complement strand
CGGATTGGCCAACCGCTTATTTTCGAGCGCCCCCTCTCCTGGAACGATCGATTCACAATGGGCCGGGAGGCGGTCCGCGATATCGTCGGCAAGGTCTGGGTCTATGTGGTGGCAGGCATAGGCGTCGGCGCGGCCATCCATGGCTATGTGCCGGAAGGGTTGATGGCATCCATTATGGGCAAGGACTCCTGGTGGTCGGTCCCGGCAGCGGTGGCCATTGGGATTCCGATGTACTCCAATGCCGCCGGCATCGTTCCGGTTGTCGAGGCTCTATTGGGAAAAGGGGCGGCTCTTGGCACGGTGCTCGCCTTCATGATGAGCGTCATTGCCCTCTCGTTGCCGGAAATGATCATTCTCCGCAAGGTTCTTAAACCGCAATTGATTGCGGTGTTTGTTATGGTGGTGGGAATTGGAATAATATTCACCGGTTACCTTTTCAATACCATTATTTGATCTCTTACCAGGCGACGATACTCCGGGCCTAATGGTGGACGAAGTGGTCGAGTGCGTTGTCCGGGTGGTGTCCTTTAGCGAAATCAAAAGAGATACGTATTCTAACTGATGGTCAGCGGCCTTCTGTTCGGCATGTTTTTTAAGAATCAACACGAGGAGACAACCATGAAAGTGCACGTTCTCGGACCGGGGTGTGCAAAGTGCAATCAACTGGCGGAGATGGTTACCGCGGCGGCGGCGGAACTCGGTGTTCCCTGCCAGTTGGAAAAGGTATCCGATTTTAACCAGATCATGAGTTTTGGGGTGATGATGACCCCGGGCCTGGTTGTAGACGGCGTGGTCAAGAGCGTCGGCCGGGTACCGTCGGCCACCGAAATCAAAGAGTTGCTGAAACAATCATAGATGAACAAAGGAGAACAGGATGATTCCACAAGCAGGGGGGTGCGCCTGCAGTTGTAGCGCTGGCAAAGGGCGGAGGTTGATTTTTTCCCGTTCCGGGGCCGCTGATGTCGGCGAACTGGCCGATCGCGCCGGGCGAGCGCTTCATCGCACTGGGCTTGGCAGGATGTTCTGTCTTGCCGGCATTGGCGGTCGGGTCTCGTCTATCCTCAAGACCACTGACTCGGCTCTGTCGATTCTCGCAATCGACGGCTGCCCCCTCGATTGCGCCAGGAAATCCTTGGAAGAGGCCGGCGTTAAAAAGGTCCACCACCTGCGCCTCTCCGATCTCGGTTTCGAGAAGGGCAAGACCGCTGTGGATGAGGCGGCCATCGACGTTGTCACCAAGAAAGCCGAACACTATCTCTGAGAGGGGACTGACAATGTCACCATACATTCTCCGCAACCACATCCGGGTCGCCGTTACATGCCTTTTTTGTCTTGCCCTCATGTGGGCTGCACCGGCCATGGCTGCGGTCGGCAAGGGCCCGGTGCCAGGCATGGTCACCATGGTTGATCTCGGGGCCAAGAAATGCGTGCCGTGCAAGATGATGGCGCCGATTCTTGAGGCCCTGGAAAAGGAGTACAAAGAGCGGGCGGCCATCGTCTTCATCGATGTCTGGGAAAACCCCGAGGCCGCCAAGGAGTTCCGCATTCAAGTCATTCCCACCCAGATCTTCTACGACGCAAGCGGCCGGGTAGTGATGCGCCACCAGGGCTATATGAGTCGTGAAGCGATCGTCGCCGAACTCGGCAAAATGGGCGTCAAGTGACCATGGACCAATTGTTTTTGGTCATCAACTCCTGGATCGGCGGCGGGCTGCTGCTCGGGGCACTGGGGTGCTTTCTCTGGGGGGTGGTCAGTGTACTCTTCAGCCCCTGCCACCTTGCCTCGATTCCCTTGATCATCGCCTACGTCGCCGGACAAAACCACCTGGTAGAGGGTCGAAAAGCGACCCTCTACGCAATGCTCTTTTCCCTCGGGCTCTTTCTCACCATCGCCGTCATTGGTGTCGTCTGCTCGCTGCTTGGGCGGATGCTCGGCGATGTCGGTCCTTACTGGACCATCGCCGTCGGCCTGCTGCTGCTCTGGGTTGCCCTTGATATGCTCGGGGTGGCATCCTGTTCTCTCTCCGCCGGCTTGATGGCCAAGCTGACGGTCAAGGGGCGCCATGGCGCTTTTATCCTTGGTCTCGCTTACGGGGTGTTGTCCGGCTCCTGTACCTTTGGCTTTATCGCCCCGATCCTGGCGATTATCTCGGTGCAGGAACAGCTGCTCACCGGGGTGGTGTTCATCGTCCTTTTCGCCATCGGCCACTGTCTGCCGATCGTTATCGCCGGCAGCTCCGCCGCCATGGTCAAGGGCCTGCTGTCCAGCACCTCCTGGCAGCGGGGCGGCACGGTCTTTCGTCGCCTGGCCGGGGCGATGATCGGCTTGCTCGGCGTCTATTTCATCGCTCAACCTTTCCTTCCCGCCTGAAAAATAGTGACGTTCCAAGAATCCCGGAGAAGAATGCTATGGTCGAAAAACTGAAACTGCTCTTTTTATGCACCGGCAACTCCTGCCGCAGTCAGATGGCCGAGGGCTGGACAAGGGCCTTGAGGGGAGAGATCATCGAGGTCTATTCCGCCGGGATCGAGGTGCACGGTCTCAACCCGCTGGCGGTAGAGGTCATGGCCGAGGCGGGCATCGATATCTCCGGGCAGAGGTCGAAGCACCTCGATTCCCTGCGCCACCTGCGTTTTGATGCGGTGATTACCGTCTGCGACCATGCTCGCGAGAGCTGTCCGTTTTTTGCCGGGGCGAAAAAGATGCTCCATGTCGGCTTTGCCGACCCTCCTCTCATGGCCAAGCAGGCAGCCGCCGCCGGCGGCGACGAGGAGGCCCAGCGTCAATGTTACCGCCGGGTGCGCGACGAGATCCGCGCCTTTGTCGAGACTCTGCCGGAGGGGATTTACAGCTGTATTGAGTAGCTTGCCTGCTCAATCGAAACTCATGCCTTTGCGGTGTAAATAGCGCTAATGAGTGAAGGTCTGGGGCCCAGGCAGAGCCGGTCGCGGAGAAATGGAGGAGAGTGCCGACATTTCTATAACGAGATTTTGTCATGGGCTTTTTACGTCGTTGGTGTAGGGTTGTAGGGCGTCAAGGAGGCGTTGTCGTGATTCTTCGCTTTTGCCGTCCCTTCCAGAGGTTTTGTTGTGTGTTACATTTGAGTTGCCGATGACCGAAAAATCGCTCGATTTTCCCCTCTACCGCCCCGAACCGACAAGGACCCTGCCGAGTTTTTCTCGAGAACTCGGCTGCTATCTCGAGATCGTCCTCTTTCTGGCCGCCTGCTTTGTGTTCATCCTTGGCCGCTCTCCGGCGTGGCGGGGGATTGTTGACAATATCGCCATCAATTTTCTCGCCATCATCCTCGAGGCCATGCCGTTCATGCTCATCGGCTCCCTGGCCGGGGGGCTGATTGAGGTCTTCGTCCCCGCCGCCTTTATCGACCGGGTCTTGCGGCGCCGGCCGCTGCGGGCGATTTTGCTGGCCGGCGTCTTCGGCTTTGTCGTGCCGGTGTGCGAATGCGCCATTGTCCCGGTGGTGCGGCGGCTCCTCGGCAAGGGCGTGCCGCTTGGCGCCGCCGTCACCTTCCTCCTCGCCGGACCGATCGTCAATCCTCTGGTGCTGTGGTCGACGGCAGTTGCCTATAGCTATGAGTGGAGCATGGTCGGCCTTCGCCTTGGTGGCGGCTACCTCATCGCCGTGGTCATCGGCCTGGCCACCGCCGCTGTCTTTCGCCGGGGAAACGGACTTAAGGCGCAGTTGCCACCGGAGCCGTTCGCCGCCTTTGGTTGCAGCCATGATCTTGGGCAAGACGGACAGCCGCTGGCGCGGCGTCTCTATCACGCCGTCGAGCATGCCGGCGATGATTTTTTCTCGGTTGGCCGCTTTCTCATCATCGGCGCCTTGGTCGCCGCAGTGCTGCGCAGCAGCGTCTCCCTGGACACCTTTACCCTTATGGCCGCCGCACCCTGGCTGGCCATCCTGGCGATGATGGCCCTGGCGGTGCTGCTCAATCTCTGCAGCGAGGCCGATGCTTTTATCGCCGTCACCTTTCGAGAGCTCTTGCCCGCCTCATCGCAGCTGGCCTTCATGCTCCTCGGGCCGATGTTCGACCTTAAACTGCTGCTCATGTATGTCGCGGTATTTGACAAGAAACTGATTCTCTGGCTGTGCCTGACCGTGCCCCTGCTGGTTTTTACGGCAACCATGGGACTGCAGGCGATGGCCCCGGGTCTTCGTTGAGGACGGATATGGCGACGGTAATCCTCAAGCTCCTCCTCCTTGTCGGGTGGGTCTTTTTTCTCGGGTGGTTGGTGCTCTTTGGACAAACCGAACTGGCGCGCCTCCTCCATCCCGATCTGTGGTGGTTGCTGGTTGCCGCCGCCGTCATCCTCGCCCTGTTCTTTCTCGGACAGTGGCGAAGATTGTGGTACGGGGGAGGCGGGCGTACCCTATGGTGGCAGTGGCCATCGCTGCTTATCCTCTCCCTGCCGCTGCTCTTTTTCCTCCAGGCCGGCGAGGCGCGCTTCACCAGCGAGACCTTTGCCCAGAGAAGCCTGGCCACTCCCCAGGGCTATCGTCTGCCGCAGCTGGGAGGCGAACCTTCGGCGAAGATCACTGCCGGCGAAATTCCGCTCAGTGACCTGTATCGCGACATAAATGGCTATCTGGGCAAGGAAGTCGAGGTGGTCTGTCAGACCCTGGTTGACCGGAGGCTGCCGCCGAACATCGTCATGTGCTATCGTTATCTGATGAACTGCTGTGCCGCCGATGCCATGCCCCTCTTTATCTTCATCAAACATCGGGAAGGGATGGAGATTGTTAACGACACATGGATACACGCCAAAGGAACCCTGGCACTGCAGAAGAGCGAGGCCATAGAGGTGCCGTTGCTTGAATTGGAGCGAATGGCCGCAGTCGAGGAGCCGCCCTTTCCCTTCCTGCTGCGCTGACGGCTAGCGGATGATGAGGTTGTGCAGTTCGTCGCTGTCGCCGCGCTGGTAGGGGAAGTGGTGACGGAGGATGTCGCCGGTTTCGCGGATGGCACAGCAGATGGCCTGGCAGCGCTGCCCTTGGCGAATGCCGGTGGTGAGCTTGCCCACCAACGTTTTCCAGGTATCGGGATCGATCTTACCGTTGATGCCGCCATCGGCGAGAATCCACACCTTTCTCTCCAGAACCGAGATATAGAGCAGAATGCCGTTTTCGTCGGCGGTCTTGTAGAGTTTTTCCGCATAGAAGGCGGCAATTGCCCCCTCGCGCACCTCGCGCTCGACCTCACGCGGGTTGAGGAAATGGTACTGCAGCTGGGGCAGGCGGGCGATGATTGGCCACAGACCAAAACCGAGCAGGGCGAAAAACCCCAGAAACAGCCACATGTTCTGGGAACCGAGCCAGAGATACGAGCCGAGCAGGTGGGTGAGCAGCAGGGCCAGGGGCAGGCTCAGGGTCAGCGTGCACAGGGTGGTGGCCATCGGATACTCGTGGCTCTTACCGACAATCATCGGCACGATCTCCCCGGACGTGGTTTTTTCCACTTCGCGTACCACCGCGCTGATCTGCTCCTGTTCCGCCTTGGTTAAAAAAGTTTGTGCCGGATTGTTCATCTCACCAATCTCCCGAAGAGCCACCACCGCCAAAATCTCCACCACCACCGCTGAAGCTGTCGCTAAAGCTGCCGCCCCCCGAGGAGGAACCGCCCGAGGAAAAGACCCAACCACTTCCGGAAGAACCTTGCATGCGGCCGAACATCAGAGCAAAGATCAGGCCAGCGACCAAGCCGATGCCGATGAGCGCCAGCAGCAGCAGCCATTGAAAGCCGAGAAAGAGAAAGCCAACCACCGGGGCGATAATTCCCCCGAGCAGCGCCGAAAGTTTGGGGTGTCGACCGGCAACCCGGGCCAGGCCAAAAAAGGCGAAGAGCAAAAAGATGCCGAGGCCGAAGAAATCGTCCTGGTTGGTATGGACTTGCGGCGCGGCCTGCGCCTCCCCCTGGAATTCACCGCGGACGGCAGCGATCATTGCCGTCACCCCGGCGAGGATTCCGCCATCGAAGTCGCCATCGCGAAACTTGGGCCGAATGACATCGCGGATGATGCGCCCGGCTTGCAAGTCGGTGAGCCGGCCCTCGAGGCCATAGCCGGTTTCGATGCGCAGCTTGCGGTCGTTCTTGACGATCAGCAACAGGGCGCCGTTGTCCTTGCCTTTCTGCCCGATCTTCCAGCTCTCGGCGACCTTGAGGGAGAATTCCTCGAGCACCTCGCCTTCGAGTGAGGTCATGGTGAGTACGGCGATTTGGGTGGAATCGCTTTTCTCGAGCTCGGCGAGCATGCCCTCCAACTGCTGCCTGGTCCCGGGCGAGAGCATACCGGCAGCGTCGTTGACCCGGCCCTTGAGGGCAGGAATGCTTAAAGCCGCCCAGGAGCAGGCGGCAAAGGCCAGCGAGACGATAAGGGCGAGGAGAAAGGGGAACCGTTTGCCGCGTGCCATAGGGGGCCTCGCTCAGAATTTGACCTTCGGTGTTGCCTTGGCCTCTTCGTCGGCCTTGAAATATTCTTTGCGTTCGAGATGGAGGAGAAATTTATTAGTGAGGCTAGCCGGGAACAGGCGGATGGCGGCATTGAATTCCTCCACCGTCTTGTTGTAGCGTTGCCGGGCCACATTGATGCGGTTCTCGGTGCCCTCCAACTGGGTTTGCAGGTCGAGGAAATTCTTGTTGGCCTTGAGATCCGGATATTGCTCGGCCACCACCATCAATCGGCCGAGGGCGCTGGACAGGCCGCCCTGGGCCTCCTGAAACTTAGCCATGGCGGCGGCATTGCCGAGCTCGTCCGGACGAAGTGTCACAGAGGTCGCCTTGGCGCGGGCGTTGATCACCGCCTCCAAGGTCTGGGCCTCGTGCTTGGCATAGCCCTTGACCGTCTCCACCAGATTGGGAATGAGGTCGCCGCGCCGCTGCAGGGTGGCCTCGATATCACCCCAGGACTTGAACACCGCCTCTTCCTTGGTTTGCAGTTCGTTGTAGCCGCAGCCGCCGAGGGTGAAGAGGGCGGCGAGGGTGAGCAGGGTGGCAAATATCCGGTGCATGGGGGACCTCCGATAGGGTGAGTTGATGAACGATCATCTGAGCACCATTGTAGTGATTGCTATGCTTTCTGTCCAGGGAGAGGTGTGGGCTGGGCAATCTCTAGAGGTCGAAGGTGAAGCGGCCGAGATATGCGGTTAGGGCCGCTTTTTGCTCGGCAGCGAGGGGCGGACACTGTTCCTCGTTCTTGATGCCCTCGACGACGCGGGCGGCGAAGACCATGCAGGTCTGCTCGCCGCACTGGCGGCAATTGGTTTTCGGCAGGAGTTTGAGGACGTCGAAGAGCACGGGTCGCGTGCTTGGGCGGGTGGTGGGAACGATACTGTCGCGGTTTTCCCAGGCTCCGTTGATCTCCCGCTGCAGCCAGGTGACGATCTTTTCCGCCTGCTCCTCATCCTGGAGGGCGTTGACCGCGATTTTGCGGGCGTGGATGGTGATCAGCTTGCCGGAGCTGCGCAGAGTCAGCGAGGGTGGATCGGGATAGTAGGCAAAGCCGCCGAGCACCGTGTTGAGATAGGGCAGAGCCGGGCCGACATCGTCGCTGAGATGGGCGAAACAGTGTAGGGTCTCAGCCTCGGCGTTGCATTTGGAGCGAAAGATCTCCAGAGTGTAGCCGCGCAGCAACAAGAGTTTCTCCTTTTTTACTACAACTGCTCACAAGCAGCGCACCGCCCCCAGGCTCCAGCGGCAATGGCCGCAGGGGACACTGCTGCCGTAACAGTCGTTGGCGTAGCCGAGGTCGTCGTTGATCAGGGTCGGGCACGGCCCCTGGCTGCAGTTCCAGCACGGGGCATGGCGATATTCCCCGGCTTCGTGGCGAAAGTGACGGTACTCCTCCTTTTGCCAGATGGTGGTCAGGGAGGCTTGGTCGAGGCGGCCGAAGCTGCGCGGACGGATCTGGAGCAGCTCGCCGTGCATAAAGCAGCGATGGCCATGCCAGAGAGAGTGGCAGGGCATGACCTGGCCAGCGACGTCGATCAAGGCGGCACGCTCCTCGATAAATGGGCAGGAAGGAGGCCACTGCGCCTCGAGCGGTGGCAGCCGCAGGTCGATGTCGGCGTTCCGGGCAAGATGTTTAGCCTTGTGCAACCAGGTCTCGATGTCCTTGTTCTCTTGACTGTGACGGCGAATGAGGCTGGGGAGGTGCAGACGCAGGTCGAGGGCTGCGGCCTCCTCCTGCATCGCCGAAAAAATGCGATTGGCCCGGTTTTCCTCACCCTTTTTCAATTGCAGCCGATTAACCAGGGCCCGCTGCAGATCGATGCCGGCAGCCGCCGCCTCTCGGGCATGGCGAAGGTACAGCCGGTTGGCCGCCGGGGGGTGGGGGTTGAACAAGTCGAGATCTTCGCTGCCGCTCTCATAGAGCAGCAGGTGGCTGGCGAGGATAAACTGCACGCCCCGTGCCGCCGCCCATTCCACCAGGGCCGGCAGCTCGGCAGCGTTCGCTGCGGTGAGGACCGTTTCCAGGCCGATGGCCGGAGCGGTTTTCGTCGCTCCGGCTGCCTTTTGCAGGGCTGCCAGAGCAGCGGCAACAGCTGTTGCATCATGTTCGCCCGGCCCCTGCGGCCGCAAACTGTCAAGGGAGAGACAGACGGTGGAGAGACCGGCGGCGAGCAGGGCCATGGCCTTCTGTTGGTCAAGGAGCAGGCCATTGCTCTGCAGGCCGATGCTGCTGCCGGCGGGCATAGCCTCTTTGGCTGCGGCAATCATCTTCTCCAGGTGAGGATGGAGCAGCGGTTCGCCGATGCCGCTCAGCACCAGGCTGCGGACCTTGACCAGGTCGGGAAGCAGGTCGCCAAAGCGGTCCACGTCCATGTCCCGGTCGAGTGTCATCCCGCCCTCGGTCTGCTTGAGGCACATGCGGCAGCGCAAGTTGCAGCGGGTGGTTATCTCGACGATGACCTTGTCCGGCGAATCGATGTTCATGGTACCCGCCCTCAGGCCGGTTCCTTTTTCGGGAACCAGTGGCGGGTGCGGTTGCATACCGAGCAGACCGAGCGCATCACCGGCACCTCGACCAGCACGCCGGCCACGCAGACCAGGGCCGCACCCGCATC
>CAYSON010000071.1:0-1140 GCA_964432635.1 uncultured Desulfopila sp. | reverse complement strand
GTTCATCCAGCAGGCCTTCCGGGGGGTCGAGTAGCGGTGCGACCCGCGCCGCCGCGTCCATACCATCCCCGCGTGCGCTCGACGATGGCGACCACCGACAGCATCACCGGCACCTCGACCAGCACGCCGACCACGCAGACCAGGGCCGCCCCCGATTCCGGGCCAAAGAGGGTGATGGCCACCGCCACCGCCAGCTCAAAGAAGTTGCTGGCGCCGATCAGGGCGCCGGGGGCGGCTACCCCGTAAGGTAGCTTCAGCCACTTCATCAGGCCGTAGGCCAAGGACGAGTTGAAGTAGACCTGAATGGTGATGGGGATGGCGATGAGAAAGACATGGAAGAGACGGCCGGTTATATTGTCGGCCTGAAAGGCGAAGATCAGTACCAGGGTGGCGAGCAGGGCGGTGATCGCCACTGGATGCAGGGTGGGCAGAAAGGTGTGGTTGAACCACTGCTCACCCTTGCTTTTGAGGAGCATGGTGCGGGTGACGATACCCGCCGCCAGGGGGATGACGATAAAGACCGCCACCGAGGTGAAGAGGATAGAGAAGGGGACGATCAAGTTCGAGGCCCCGGCCACCAGATATTTGACGATGGGGGCAAAGAGCACCAGCATCAGTAAATCGTTGACCGAGACTTGCACCAGGGTGTAGCCGGGATCGCCGTCGGTGAGGTAGCTCCACACAAAGACCATGGCGGTGCAGGGGGCGGCGGCGAGGATGATGGCGCCGGCGATGTACTGGTCGGCTTCGTCCGGGGAGATCCAGGGGGCAAAGAGCAGGCGGAAGAAGAGGTAGCCGAGCAGTGCCATGGAAAAGGGTTTGACGATCCAGTTGACGAAGAGGGTGACGAACAGCCCCTTGGGATTCTTGCCCACCCCGACCACCGAGGAGAAATCGACCTTGAGCATCATCGGGTAGATCATCAGCCAGATGAGCACGGCGATGGGGATGTTGATCTGCGAGCCGGAGCCGAACTCGAGGCTGCGCAGGGTATTGACCACATCCGGGGCGATCTTGCCGAAGAGGACGCCCACGGCCATGCAGGCCGCCACCCAGACGGTGTGGTATTTATCGAAGAAACTCATCTTTTTTTCCATGGAGTGTACCTCGCTGCAAGAAAGGGAATGGATGTAGAGTTAT
>CAYSON010000070.1:8777-10285 GCA_964432635.1 uncultured Desulfopila sp. | reverse complement strand
CCCGGTCAAGGCAGCACCTTTACTTTTACCCTGCCGGTGGCCGGATGAATGGCCGCAGGGTGCTTGCAAACGCCAGAGGCAATGGGCAATCGTCCAGCCGTTGCCTGTTCTTTCTGGAATTGACCGCCTCAGATAAAGCCGCAGTGAGTAGCGCCCAGAGAATTTTGGGCAGTTCGACTTTCCAAAGATTACCGTAAGGAGCAAGAATGGATCAGTACTACGTCAGGGACCTGATGGTCCCCTTTTCCGAATACGCCTCGGTACGGGTCGGCACCACCCTTCTCGACGCCCTCCGCGCCCTGGAAAGAGCGCAAGAGGCTTACTCGATGTCCAAATACGAGCACCGAGCGGTTCTCGTCCTCGATGCCCAGGACAAGGTTGTTGGCAAAATCAGCCAGCTCCGCGCCCTCAAGGCCATCGAATCGACCTTTGTTGGCCACGAGGAGATGGAGGAATTGCGGAAATTCAACTTTTCTCATACCTATCTCTCGAGTTTTAAAGAAAAGCAACGCCTGCAGGGTCAGGTCATCACCCGCGAAGCCCTGGTGACCGCCGCCGGGAAAAAGGTTGAGGAGTTCATGCAGACCCCGACCCCCGGCGAGTTCGTCGCCGAAGATGCCAGCCTCGACAGGGCCATCCATATGTTGACGGCCGGGGCCCATCTGTCGCTTTTGGTCACCAAAAACGACAAAATCGTCGGTATCCTCCGCATCTCCGATGTGTTTGCCGCCGTCTTCCACGGAATGATGCTCGGCGCGGCGTAACTGGATGCAACGACTCGATTGTTCTTTGAAACTTTAACCAAACACACTCCCATGAACGAACTGAATACACTCTACGAACGCGTCATCAACCGGATCAACGTCAATCTGCGCGAGCTGAATTTTGATGTCAGTCCCTATGCCGAGGAGCTGATCCAGCCGGACAAGATGAGCAAATTCTACGCCTTCTACGGCATCACCCCCGACCATCCCCTCGACCTCCATTTCGAGCATTCGGCGCTGGCCGGCAGCTACTTCCTCGGCAAATGCCGGGTCCGCAACTCTCTGCTCTATAAGAGCGACATCCGCGGCGACGAACTCAAGCGCAAGGACGCAGTGGTGCGTTCCGGCAAGTTTGCCCTGACACTGACCACCGACGAACTGGTCGACATCCAGAACAGTATCCTGGTCAAGACCCTGGTCCACAACTACTCCCACGACCCCGAGACCCCGGAGAAGTTCTTCATCAAGGACACCCTGGCCATGGATTATGCCAACATCCACGGTGCCCCCTGCACCGGGGTTTTCCTCGGCCCCTACGCCACCATCGACCTGACCACCACCCGCGACTGTATCATCGGCGCCTACTCCTACATCCAGGCGGGAGAGATCAGCCATCTCGCCTGCGAGCCCGGGACCATCTGGGTCAACAGCCCCGGCAACTTCAACTTCCTCTACACCTACCCGGCCGAAGATCTCGCCCATTACGTGTCGCTTTCACCGGACAAGGTGCCCTGGGGCCTGCTC
>CAYSON010000070.1:0-8767 GCA_964432635.1 uncultured Desulfopila sp. | reverse complement strand
GTCGCCCCGAGGTGACCCGCTTTCACCTGCCCCCTGACCATCACAGGACCATCCCCGCCATGCCCCACGCCCCCGCCGATCCCGCCGCCGCGCTCCCCGCCAACGGCACCTGGTTCATCACCTGCGCCGACCTCATCGACTTCATCGAGGAACGTAAGGCCGAGTTTCAACGAGTCTTCGATTATGCCAACCTCGACGTCATCGACTCGATTCCCAAGACCTCGTCACTCGATCGCTACGCCGTGGTGTTGCCCAACATGCGCATCGCCGACAATGTCCTGGTGTCGCAGCGCGCCTACCTGCAAAACTCCAGCCTCGGCCAGGGATCCAACGCCCAGGAGAACTGCTTCATCATCAACTCCA
This sequence comes from uncultured Desulfopila sp., assembly GCA_964432635.1. Lineage (GTDB taxonomy): Bacteria > Desulfobacterota > Desulfobulbia > Desulfobulbales > Desulfocapsaceae > Desulforhopalus_A. The sequence goes on along the minus strand of CAYSON010000070.1, from coordinate 8,404 downwards.
ACTTGGAGGGCTACAACGTCACCGCCCACGGCGCCAAGATCATCGAGGCTGATATGGGTGCCAACGGCTTTGTCGGTTTCAACAGTTTCCTCTTCGGCAAAAAACACGCCCGACTCACCGTGGGTAGCGGCTGTATCGTCATGCCCCACACCATCATCGATATCAGCGAACCGCTCATCGTTCCCTCCGGCCACCTTTTGTGGGGCTTGATCCGCAACCAGCAAGAACTGGCGGAAAACAGCTTTCCCCTTGATCAGTTCGGCCACATCAAGGGAGTATTCAACCAGGGACGAATGCACTTCGAGGGCGATGGCATGAGCTTTTTCAAGGCATTCAAGGAGAGAATTTTTCACATTCTCGATGTCAACGGCGCCTTTTTCAACAATGGCGACAAGGCCGGTCATGCACAGCGCAACCAACGGCTGTCACTCAACACCATCCAACCCTTCCAGTTTGGTCCCAAAGTCGGAATGTATCCCAACATCAGGATCTTTCCGTAAACCTTCACCACCTTGCGGCGGTCCCGGGAAATACCGTGATCGCTATGGGAACGACCATGAGCCAATCGATGGAATCTCTCAATATTCTGGTTGTCGACGACGAGAAAAACATCCGCACCACGCTGTGCTATTGTATGGAGAGCGAGGGCCATGCGGTGATTGCCGTGGCCAGCATCAAAGAGGCCATGCATGAGGCCAAGCGGCTCTCCTTCGATATCGCCTTCATCGACCTGCGCCTCGAAAACGAGAACGGCCTGGACCTCATCCCTCTGCTCCTCGCCGAATCACCGTGGATCAAGATCGTCGTCGTCACCGCCAATGCCAGCATTCAAACGGCGGTGGAGGCCATGCGTCGCGGCGCCGCCGACTATATCGAAAAACCCTTCACCAGCGCCCAGGTGAAACATCTCACCCGCACCCTTGGTCACATCCGCGACCTGGAAAGCGAGATCACCGCCCTGCGTGAGGACCGGCGGCGATTCGCCCCGGAATCCCTGTTAAAAAGTACGAACCCGGAAATGCAGCGAATTATCGAGACACTGCATAAGGCGGCGACATCGGAGGCGATGATTCTCATCCGCGGCGAGAGCGGCACCGGCAAATCAGCCTTCGCCAGGACCATCCACAACTTGAGCCGACGAGCAAAACGGCCAATGATGATCGTCTCCTGCCCCGCCGTGCCAAGCGAGCTGCTGGAAAGCGAGCTGTTCGGCCATGCCCGGGGCGCCTTCACCGGGGCGGTCAAAGAAAACCCGGGACGTATCGCCGCCTGCGAGGGCGGCACCCTCTTCCTTGATGAGATCGGGGACATGGCACTGCCGATCCAGGCCAAGCTCCTGCGCTTCACCCAGGACAAGGAATACGAGCGACTGGGAGAAACCCAGTCGCGCAAGGCCAATGTGCGGATTCTTACCGCCACCAATGCCAACCTCGAGCAGCGGGTCGCCGACGGGCGATTCCGGGAAGACCTCTTCTACCGTATCAACGTCATCAATATCAACGTCCCGCCGCTCCGCGATCGACGCGAAGATATCATCGATATTGCAAAGGATTTTTGCACCTACTTCAGCCACACCAACCATAAGAATATCCGCGGTTTCGATGAGTCCGCACAAAAGGCCATCCTTGAACACTCCTGGCCAGGGAACGTCCGCGAACTCCGCAATGCCATAGAGCGGGCGGTCATCCTCGGCGGCTACGAGGTGATCTCCGCCGACGACCTTCCGGAGAACATCGTTCCCCGCTCCGACCTTCCCAGCATTGGCGCCGCCATCTCCCTGGCCACTCTCGAAGAATTGCACATTCGGAATATTCTTAGCAAATCCGGGTCGATACAAGCTGCGGCCGAAATTCTCGACATCGACCCGGCAACCCTCTGGCGTAAACGCAAGACATACGGCATCTAGAGGCCAGAGGTGTCGAGCGCCTTGGCAAGAGGCCTCGGTGGGTTTGCCTCCAGCCTCCTTGAGCAACGGTTGCACCCCGTCTTGTCACGAGTTTCCCTCCTTCTCCTGACCGCCGGGAACTTCGGCTGTCTCTGCATCGACAAGTCCGCACACCTTTCTTATAGTCTCCGGCAACGGCATAAACCGCATCCGCCGCCCTTATCGCAGCCCCTTTCCTGTTCCCTCCAACCACGGAGCAACAAAACTATGAGCAATTCTCTCTTTGATAGCTATTCTCTCGGCGACCTCACCCTCAAAAACCGCATCGTCATGGCCCCGATGACCAGGGGCCGGGCCGGCGATAGTCGCGTCGCCAACGACCTCATGGCCGAGCATTACTTGCAGCGCTCCGAGGCCGGCCTGCTCATCACCGAGGCGACGGTGATCAGCACAGAGGGTATTGGCTGGATCGGCTCGCCCGGCATCTACACCCAGGAAATGGCCGACGGCTGGCGCAAGGTCACCGCCAAGGTGCTGCCCACCGGCAGCCATATCTTCCTGCAACTGTGGCACTGCGGCCGCGCCTCGCACAGCGATTTTCACAAAGGACGGGCGCCGGTGTCGGCCTCGGCGGTGCGTCTTGAAGGTGACGGCATCCACACCCCGCTGGGGAAAAAAGACTACGAGACGCCTCGGCCGCTCTCGGTGGCCGAGATCAAGCAAACGGTAGAGGATTATCGCCAGGCGGCGCTTTTTGCCCGCGAGGCCGGCTTTTCCGGGATCGAGGTGCACAGCGCCAACGGTTACCTGCTCAACCAGTTCCTCGACTCGAAAACCAATAAGCGCAACGACCAGTACGGCGGCAGCGTCGAGAACAAATATCGTTTTCTGAGCGAGGTGCTGGCGGCGGTGCTCGGGGTATGGCCATCGCAGCGGGTGGGGGTGCGACTCTCACCAAACGGGGTCTTTAACGACATGGGCCACGCCGATTTCCGCGAGACCTATCTGTATGCGATCAAGGAGTTGGCAAAACAGAACCTCGGCTATGTCCATATCATGGACGGGCTCGCTTTCGGTTTCCACGGCCAGGGCGAGGCGATGACTCTGGCGGAGTTCCGCGCCCACTACCCCAGCACCATCATCGGCAATTGTGGATACAGCAAGGAAGACGCACAGATGCGCCTGGCGGCGGGCGAGCTCGACCTGGCCGCCCTGGGTCGGCCCTTTATCAGCAACCCCGACCTGGTCACGCGACTGCAGCAGAATCTGCCGCTCGCCCCCTGGGACGACATGTCGACGTGGTACACCCCGGGACCGCAAGGGTACACCGACTATCCGCGGTATCGCGGCTGAACGCCGCACTGATGCCGCACTTGGTCTCTAGGATTTTCGATCCCTGGCCGGCGCACCACTTTGATCAAGAATGCGCTCGGCCAGGTCGGGATACTCCTTGCGCACGCAGGAGGGGCAAATGGCGTGGGAGAACCTGATATCGGTGTGGGCGGCAAGGTAGCTCTCCACCTGGCGCCAGTAGCCGTCGTCATCACGGATCTTTTTACAACCAGAGCAGATCGGTAACAACCCGCTCAAGGTTTTCACCTCGGCCAGTGCGGCACGCAATTCAGCGATGAGAAACTCATTGCGCCTCTTGGCACGATAGAGGGACATATGGGTGCGCACCCGGGCCAGCAACTCAGCGGCGTTAAAGGGCTTGGTGACATAGTCGACCGCCCCGACCTCGAAGCCTCTCACCAGATCCTCGCGCCCGGTGCGGGCAGTGACAAAGATGATCGGGATGTCCTTTTGACCTTCCACCGCTTTGATACGCCGACACAGGGTATAGCCGTCGAGGTTGGGCATCATGATATCAAGGAGGATCAGGTCGGGAGTGAGGCGCTGCAGGATGTTCCACGCCTTGATGCCGTCACTGGCCACCGAGATCTGGTAGTTTTCCAGGTTGAGGATGTTGCAGATCACCTCGACATTCTTGGCGACATCGTCGACCACCAAGACGAGCGGGGTTTTTTCCGGAGGGTTGAGATCGGCGATATCCATGGTATTCCTCTTTAGGAGTTGGGCGGCGGCTGGGAAGCGGCGATGGAGATACAGGCATCGCCGCCTTCAATCAGCGCCAGCAACTCCGGAAAAAGCTCAAAGGTGCCGGGCAACCGTTCCATGTCGAAGGCCCTCGCCTGAGAGAGCAGTTCCTCTGCCCACAGCCCGAGAAAATCCAGCTCGAATTCCCTTGCCAGCTGCTTGATTTCCTCGGCGAAATTCATGATCTCGTTGATGATATAGGTTTCCTTATTCTCCTCGTACTGCACCAGCATGTTGTCGACAAGAATGCGTCGCAGCACCGCCCGTCGCTCACCAAGGGCGGCCACCGCCTTGGCCACCTGTGCCGCTTCGGGCAACGCAAAGGAGCGACGATAGGTATCGAGCTTAAGGTCACCCTCCTCTCTAAAGAGGGTCGTGTGTGGCAGGAACCGGGCCAACACCTCATAGAACTCTTCCAGCCGCACCGGTTTTTGCAGCCAGGCGTCGAAGTGGAAATCGGTATGGAACTCCTCGCTGCCCACCGCCGCGCTGGCTGTGGTCACCACCACCACCGGGATGTTCATTTCTTCCTTGACCCGGTTGAAGCGCTGGACCAGCAGCGGATCACGCAAATTGCTCATGGTGTAATCAAGAATGATCACATTCGGCTTAATCGCCATGCACCAATCAATACCGGCCTCGACGCTGACGGTCTCCAGCACCGACACCTTGGTGGGGCGGAGAAACTCCCTGAAAATCATACAATTGCTGTCGATGGCATCAATGATGAGAACCACCGTCTCATGCTGGAAGCGGATGGCGGTATTGGTCACCCTGTCCTGGCGCGGGCGCAGGGCGGTGGTGGCGGCCAGGGGAATATCGCGGAGCACCGCCGTAAAGGTCGAACCGCGGCCGACCTCGCTGGCAAGCGTCAACTCCCCGCCGATCATCTCCACCAGACGCCGGGCGATACCAAGGCCCAGACCGGTTCCGGCGTATTTGGCCTGATCCTGGCTCTTGCGCTGGGTAAAGGCGTCGAAGATGGTCGCCTGTTCCTCCTCGGGGATGCCGATGCCGGTGTCGGCGACAACGATTTCCAGTTCCAGGCGGTTATCGGCCGAAACCGAGCGGACCCGCATGGAAAGGGAAATCTTTCCATGGTCGGTGAACTTCACCGCGTTTTTCAAGAGATTGAAGAGAATCTGGCGCAACCGCACCTCGTCGATAAAAATGGCCTCGGGCAGGTTGGGATCAAGCTCGACCACAAAATCGAGCCGCTTGTCCGTCACCACCTGGAGAAAAATGTTCTGAATCTCCAGGGCGACACTCTTTAGGGCGACGGCAGTCGGTTGCAGCTCGAATTTACCGGCCTCGAATTTGGCCAGATCAAGCAGATCGTTGATGAGTCGCAACAGGGTGTTGCCGCTGACGTTGATGGCGTTGATGTACTGCTGCTGCTTGTCGTCCTCGATCTGTTCCTTGAGGATTTGGGTAAAGCCGAGAATGGCGTTCATTGGGGTGCGAATCTCGTGGCTGATATTGGCCAGGAAGTCGCTCTTCAAACGACTCGCCTGCCTGGCGGCATCGCGCTCCCGGCTGAGCCGCTGGGCGACCAGCGAGGTGACCAGCATGCCGATCAGGGCAAGCAGGGCCACGGCGTACCAGTTGCCATGGGTCAGCAAGTCCCCGTAACGACCAAGAAGAGCCATTCCGGCCGGCGGCGATGCGCTGGGAGCCATCCCCGCAGCCGTGGGCGATGACGGAGTAAAAAGAGCCGGGGACGGCTCATGCCTCGCTAGGGCCTGGCATTCCGCCCTGGTGATGACCTCGTCGCCCCGCTCGCCGGCAAGCCCCGGCACGACCGCTGCAACCAAGAGCAGAAAGTAGGTGAGAATGCTGATATTCCGTATTTTTGCCGTGTCCATCCGGTGATGGTCCTTGCGTGGTTGCAAATCGGTGGTTTGCCCGTCCACCATGCTATCAACACAGACGGCGCGGCAAACAGGCGGAGCAATCCTACCCTCTTTTTCCCACTCCCGCAAGTAGTCAGCAACCATTACCTTCAGGGGACAGGGTGACCCGACCGAGGTCTCTAACACCCCTTGACCGCAAAAGAAAAACTCGGTAGGATGGCTCCTGTCGGGAGCGCCGGAAATAGCGCCCGTCGCCACCATTCCGATGCCGCCGGCGACTTCAGCCAAGAGACAGAGACCCCCATCAGTGACCATTCCTTCGCACGACATCCCGATCAACCCCGGTGACAAGCCGCGCCCGCCCGTTGCCACCCCATCGGGCAACTCCTCTCCGTCTCCTGGGGGACGACGCGGTCCGCATCCGGAAACCATCACCATCGCTAAACCGCCCCTGACTCTCGGGGTGCCGGAAGGATCCACCAAGACGGTGAGCCGCCGTCTCGGCGCTCCCCGTGTCCGCAAACGGCGCTGGCCCTATGTGCTCATCCCGGCGCTGCTCCTCACCGCAGTTGCCGCCGTCGCCGTCTCCTACGAAACCCAGACCTCGACCCTGCAGGCCAAATACCTGAGCCTCTTTGCCGCCAAGCTCAAATTCCACGTGGCCGCAGGAAAGGTCCCTACGATCTGCGCCTGGGCTATGTACAGCTGCCGACCATCATCGAAAAACTTAAGCAAAAAGGGCTTGCGGTCACCAGCCAGGCGCGGTTCAGCGACGACCTGAAACGTTACGCCACCCTCGGATTCAATATTCCCTGCCAGGAAAAGAGCCAGGCCGGCCTGCACCTCCTTGATGCCGAACAGCAGACCATGTACCGGATGATCAATCCCCAGCGGGTCTACCCTGACTTCACCGCCATCCCCGACCCGATCGTCCAAGCCCTGCTGTTCATCGAGAATCGCAACCTGCTCTCCGACGCCTACCCCAAAGTCAACCCGGCGGTGGACTGGGGAAGGTTTTCCAAGGCGATCATGGTCAAGACCGGCGAGTTGGTCAATATCAACCTGCCCTCCATGGGCGGCTCGACCCTGGCCACCCAGACCGAGAAATTCCGCCATTCAGACAGCGGTATCACCTCCTCACCCACCGACAAGCTCAAGCAAATGGCCTCGGCATCGGTGCGCGCCTATAGCCACGGCGAGGACACCAGCGCCTTCCGACGTCAGCTGGTGCTCGACTATCTCAACTCGGTGCCGCTCTCCGCCGCCCCCGGCGCCGGAGAGGTCAACGGCCTCGGTGACGGCCTCTTCGTCTGGTACGGCGCCGACTTCGATGAACTCAACCGCTTGTTGCGCAAAAAGGAGACCAAGGGCGAGGAACTGGAGCAGCAAGCCAAAGCGCTCAAGCAGGTAATCAGTCTGATGATCGCCCACCGCCGCCCCTCCTACTATCTCACCAAGGGACGCAACGAACTTGCGGTGCTCAGCAACAGCTACGCCCGCCTGCTTGCCCAGGGCGGCTTTATCCCCTCGGCATTAAGCGACATGGTGCAGACGCAACCCCTCTTCTTCCGTAATTTCCGTGTGGATTCGCCGGCGCCGCAACTCGCCGTCAACAAAGGAATCAACGTCGTCCGCAATCGCTTGAGCAGCCTCTTTGATACCTCGCTCTACGATCTTGACCGCATGGACATGTCGGTCACCTCGACCATCGACAGCCGCCTCCAGGAGGACGTCAGCTGGTACCTTTCCAACCTGCAAACCCCCTACGGCGCCGAGGCCATGGGACTGATCGGCAAATATCTGCTCACCCCCGATCAGGCCCAGGCGCTCAGTTACAGCTTCACCCTCTTTGAACGGACACCTTCCGGCAACATGGTGCGGGTCCAGACCGACACCACCGAAACCCCCTTCGACATCAACGAGGGCAGCAAACTCGAGCTCGGCTCCACCGCCAAGCTGCGCACCCTGGTGACCTATCTCGAGATCATCAGTGAGCTACATAGCCGTCTGCTGCGCAAGAAACCGGAGGAAATCGAGGAGTTCAACCGACGCCACCCCGACATCCTCACCACCTGGGTGTGCAACCAGCTGCTGCAGACACCGCGCATGCCGATCCGCACCCTGCTCCAGGCAGCCATGGAGCGCAGCTATTCCGCCAACCCCGAGGAGCACTTCTTTACCGGTGGCGGCCTGCACATCTTCGGCAACTTTCGCAAAGAGGACGACGGCCGGGTGGTCACCGTCACCGAGGCCCTGCAGAACTCAATCAACCTGCCCTTCGTGCGCATCATGCAGGACATCGTCGGCCATACCCGCGCCGCCCAGTGGGAGAACAACCGCCAGGTGCTCCTCGACGACAAGGACCCGCGACGCAAGGAACTGCTCGACAAGTTCATCGACTCGGAGAGCCGCGTCTTTCTCGGCCGCTACTGGAATAAATACGCGGGCAAGAAGGACAAGGAGCGGCTCGACATCTTGCTTGCCGGCATGCGACCAACGCTGTTGCGACTCACCGTGGTCCATCGCTACCTCCACCCCCAGGCCGATCTCGCCGCCTTCTGCCGCCGCG
>CAYSON010000069.1:0-10365 GCA_964432635.1 uncultured Desulfopila sp. | reverse complement strand
CCCCGTTTCCCCCCGATCCTCGTGCTCTTTTTCGGCGTTCTCGGCATCTCCTCCGGCTCTATTCTGGTGCGGTTGGCCCAGGGGGAGGCCATGCCGTCCCTGGTCATCGCCGCCTGGCGGCTCACCCTGGCTGCGGCGGTGCTGCTGCCGCTGGCGCTGACCAGGCGGCGCGAGGAGCTGCGGGCCATGACTCCCTCCGCCTGGGGGTTGGCGGCGATGTCGGGTTTTATGCTCTCTTTGCATTTCGCCAGCTGGATCAGTTCGCTGGCCTATACCTCGGTGACCAGTTCCACCGTACCGGTGACCACCTCGCCCCTCTGGGTGGGACTGACCGCCCCCTTTCTCCTTAAGGAACACTTGTCGCGGTCGCTGAAGATCGGCATCGGTCTGGCCATGCTCGGCAGCGTGCTCATCGCCCTGGCCGATGTGGTGGCCCTGGCCGACGGCCGGCTGCAGTTCAGCCTGACGCAATTCTCCAACCAGCCCAACCCCCTGCTCGGCAACGGCTTGGCCCTGCTCGGCGCCATTGCCGCCTCGGCCTACCTCATCCTCGGCCGCCGCCTGCGCTTTTCCATGTCGCTGCTCAGCTATATCGCCCTGGTCTACTCCAGCGCCGCGTTCTTTCTGGTGATCATGGCCCTGGCCGCCGGCCATAACCTCTTTGGTTATGGGGCTACCGCCTATCTGGTGATGGTGCTCATGGCCCTTTTTCCCCAATTACTCGGCCACTCCTCCTATAACTGGGCCCTTGGCTACCTGTCGGCGGCCTCGGTGTCCTTGGCGGTCATCGCCGAACCGATCGGCGCCACGCTCCTCGCCCTGCTCATCTTTGGGGAAATCCCCAACGGGATCACCATTGCCGGAAGCGCCCTGCTATTGGCCGGCATCGTCTACGCCGGGCGACCATCGCCAACCTCCAGCTGAGAAGAAAAAACCTTCTCTTTTGAAAGGGGCCGGTTATTTCAATGTGGCACCGCCCCTCCGCTCGCCAGATTTTTTGGTGACAGCTTGTTCGTTGCGGTGAATGAGTGGTTATGTTGCGGTGGCCGGTTGCGAAAGAAGACGATGACAAAAACAATGGCGAAGAGAATATTGCCGGCCAAAACCATCAGCACCATATTGAGCCAATCACTGTGATACCCCTGTGTTGATTCAACAAACCTTTTATTTATTTTGGCAACATCCCTCTCATTGGAGACGAATTCGATTCGTGTTTTCTCGGCCTCGAAAGCGGAATCAATGCTCATCTGTTTCAAAATGGAAATTTTTTCTTCGTAATTGACCTTACCATTTTCTTCGGGCAGGTCGGAGTTGACCATAGCAGTTACTCTCTGAAAATCCGCCGCAACGTTTTTGCTCTGCAGCAGACTTTTTTCCACCACTCCGGTGTATTCCCCATGCTCGTCGGTCACGCCAACTGAGTAAAACAATTGATTGTTGAGCGTTTGAACAACGATTTTCCCAGCGAAGAGATCTTTTCTCTGTTCTCGTGAAAAGAGCTGATTGATGACTCCTTTATCGGAAATCTTCTCCGTCGCTTCAGTAGCGAAATTGGCATGAATCATATCGATCAATACTGCCCGCTTGTTTTTAGAGAAGATTTTTGGAATTTTGACGATCTTGTTCTGCAGTCCGACGATTTGCGCGCGCAGATTGCTGTCGATGGCCTCTCGTTCCCGATAAAGGCCGTCGATTTCGAGCAAAATTTTCTCATCCTTGGTTTCCTGAGCATGTCGCAATACCACTGCGGAAAGGATAAACAACAAAAGGGCCATACAGACAAACAACACTTTCGATTTGATCATTTTCATCACCTTGCAATTGTAATTATGACTGAGTGGAAGAGATGACACTTTTATCAAATCCTCCGTTAGCCTATGGTTACAAATGCATTATAGATAGGTGAGTTGATAATTTATGCTGGCGGCCGCCGTTAAATATTCATTATACTGTCAGGTATGGTATCGATTATCACACAACGGTAGAGAGATCGGCCCACCATCAGGACATTCGGGAAAAGCTGGTACCCGCCTCACGCCGTCCGCTAAGGCACGCCAAGGTCGCACCATTGTTCTCCTCGGCGAGACGATTGAGGGCCACCACCCTGCCCTCATGCCCTGCCAATCTGGCATTCGAATTGCTTACCATTTCATGTCCGCAAGGCTCCCTTACCCCATAATTCCCGTCAACACCCCGAGGACGACCATGGAGTTCACCGACCTTAACGCCATCATCGAATTCGCCATATCCCAGGAGACTAAGGCTGCCGAGTTTTACCGCAGCGTCAGTGCCACCGAAGCCGAGGAGACCAAGAAGGATCTTTTTCTCCAGTTTGCCGGGGAGGAGGAGAAACACCGTCGCCTCCTTGAAGACCTTAAAAAAGGTGAGGGAAAACTCGTGGCCGACAACTATCAGTATGTCTGGATCACCGACATTAAGCGCAGCAATTATGTTGCGGACCTCACCTACACCCCGGGCATGCCCTATCGCGACATCCTCATGCTCGCCGCCCAACGCGAAGAAAAGGCCCTGGCGCTCTACAACCTGCTGCTCGGCAAGGCCGAGAGCGACGAGGCCCGGCGGGTTTTCAAGATGCTCTGCCAGGAGGAAGCAAAACACAAACTTGCCCTGGAAGGAATCCTCGACGCCTATATGGCCGAACTGGGCGATTGATTGCTGCGTCATAGTTATGGCACGAACAGGAGGCATCGATTATTTCCATCGTTTTTCCAAAGTGATGGCTATGCATTCAAATAATTGCGGGCGAAACACCACGGTTGCGGTACAGTGCCAAGAAGCGGTCAACCAACGCTGTCCCTGGCCAAATCCCCCTGTGTTTTTTTGCTCTGCCGGCCGTTTACAGCCAACAATAGCCGAGTCACCCTGGTATACATCTTGCTAGCCTCAGGTCTCGGGTCCCGTGGGGACTCAACCCTTGTTCTCTCGAATTCTTGCCCAAAAGGAGAAATTTCATGAGCCGGTACCATCTCGCCCAGGATACCCGCAAGTGCATCGGCTGCCATGCCTGCGAAGTCCAATGCAAGTCCAACAAGAGCCTGCCCATCGGGCCGCGCCTGTGCCAGATCGTTGAGGTCGGCCCCAAGATGATCGGCGGCCTGCCCCGTACTTCCTTCATCTTCATGCTCTGTTTTCATTGCGAGAACCCCTGGTGCGTCGCCGCCTGCCCCACCGGCGCCATGCAACAGCGCTCCGCTGACGGCATCGTCTTTGTCGACCACAACCTCTGCGTCGGCTGCAAGACCTGCATCGCCGCCTGTCCTTGGGGGGCACCGCAGTGGAACGCCGATATCGGCAAGGTGGTCAAGTGCGACTACTGCAAGGATCGCCTCGACCAGGGACTGAGACCGGCCTGCGTCACCGGCTGCACCACCCAATGCCTGGAGTTCGGCGAGGGACAGATCATGACCGAAAAAAAACGCCAGCGCCACGCCGAAGCGGTGACCTCGTTTGAGCACAGCTCCTTTTAGGAGGTTGGCAACGGTGGTTCGGTTTTCGGCCCCAAATCGTGGGCCGGCAACAGTAATCCGTTTTCCCTGGTGGGGCATGGGGTTGACCGCGTCCCCGCTCGCCGTTTTTGTTCGACCACAGAGCCTGTCATGAGCGAAAATCATTGCCCGGTCCACGAGACCTTGCTGGAGTTAAAAGCCTTCCCGAGCACCCGGCGTGTCGTCCATCCCCGCAGTCGGCGGCTGGTCGAGGAGATCGCTACCCTGATCGAGGATATCGTCTCCGCCCGGGCTGGAAATGAACACCTGCCGAGCATCCAGGCCCGGGTGGAGGAACTGTCCACTTTCACCGGCGATGACGGTGGTATGGCCCTCGGGCAGTGGCTGGGAGCGCGACTAAAGGAGCATGCCGAGATCTTCCGCAGCCATGTCGAGCACCGCAACTGCGCCACCTCGGTGTGCGACCATCTCACCCCGGCCCCCTGCCAGATGGCTTGTCCGGCCGGCATCGACGTGCCCACCTATGTATCGCTCATTGCCCTTGGTCACGACGACGAGGCCATCGAAGTTATCCGCCGCGACAACCCCCTGCCCTGGGTGTGCGGCCTGGTCTGCACCCGTCCCTGCGAAATGATGTGCGTCAGGGGGCGCATCGACACCCCGGTGTCGATCAAGTTCCTCAAGGCCTTCGCTGCCGAACGCGCCATGTCATGGGGCCGCTACGACAACCCGCCGCAGGCCCCGACGAGCGGCCACAAGGTGTGCGTGGTCGGTGCCGGCCCGGGAGGTCTCAGCGCCGCCTACTACCTGGCCCTGCACGGGCATGCGGTGCGGGTCATCGAGGCCCTGCCCCGCGCCGGCGGCATGATCCTGGTGGGTATCCCCCGCTACCGCCTGCCCTCCGACATCATCGACCGTGAGGTCGCCAAGATCGAGGAACTGGGGGTGGAGTTTCGCTACAACACCCGCTTTGGCAAAGACGTCGACCTTGCCTCCCTGCGCGCCGAGGGCTTTACCGCCTTCTTCTTTGCCGTCGGCGCCCATGCCTCCTATAACCTTGGTATCGAGGGTGAAAACGATTTCCCCCAGGTGCACGGGGCGGTGGATTTCCTGCAGCGGGTCGCTCTGGGCGAGCGGCGCTGCCCTGGCAAGCATGTCGTGGTCATCGGTGGCGGCAACGTCGCCATCGACGCCGCCCGCACCTGCCTGCGCCTGGGCAGCCAGGAGGTGACCATCGCCTACCGCCGTACCCGCAAGGAGATGCCGGCCGACCATGAGGAAGTTGAACAGGCCGAGGAGGAAGGCATCCACTTCGAGCTGCTCACCGTGCCCATGGCGGTTGTCGGCGAGGAGAACCGGGTTCTCGGTCTCCGCTGCCTCAAGGCCAAGCTGGTCACCGTGCCCGGATCGAACCGCCAGTCGCCCAAACCGATCGAGGGCAGCGAGTATGATATCCCCGCCGACGCCATCATCAGCGCCATCGGTCAGCGCATCGAGCGGCAATGGTTCGAAAAGATTCCCGACCTGGCCTGGACCCAGCGCGACACCATCCGTGTCAACACCATCACCATGGAGACCAGCGTCCCCGGCATTTTCGCCGCCGGCGACGCGGTCACCGGCCCGGCCACGGTGATCGAGGCCATCGGTGGGGGCAAGCGTGCCGCCATGGCCATCGACCGCTACCTCGGCGCCATCCCCCAACCGAAGCTTCCACCGGTACCGGTGCGCCAGCAGCGGGTTGCCTATTTCGATGTCCCGGCGACCACCAAGATGGGCCTAAAACGCCCGGAGATGCCCCTTTTGGGCATAGACCGCCGCCGCACCACCTTTCAGCAGGTGGAACTGGGCTACTCAGAAAACCAATCCCGCGAAGAAGCACGTCGCTGCCTGCGCTGCGACATCTGCCGACGCTGCGGCAAGTGTGTTACCATCTGCAAGGAGAAGATGGGAGTGGACGCCCTGGCGCTCGGCTATCTCTCCTTTGAACACCCGGATGAGAGCGACTTCCGCCGCACCGAGCAGCGCTGCATCAGTTGCGGCGCCTGCGCTACCAATTGCCCCACCGGGGCGATGCTTCTAACAGACCGGGGCAACGAGCGCATTCTTTCCCTGTGCGGCACCGTGCTCAACCGTCAGCCCCTGATCTCCTGTGCCACCTGCGGCACGGTCATCGGCACCGAGCGCTATCTTGCCTATATCCGTGGCCGGCTCGGCAAGCTGGCAACCAAGATCGATCCGGCCGGTCAATTGTGCGATGCTTGTGCCCGCGGCAAAGGACACCACCGTCCCGACACGGTGATGGTCAGCGGTTGAGATAACAACAAAGGGGAACACCATGGTTTTTCAGAAAGGACAAATGGTTCGGGTCAAGGGCCCAAGCAGCGACGAAAGCTGGGAAGCGTACATGGACAATCTCGTCGGCAGCCGCGGCATGATCACCGACCCGGACAGTTGGATCAACGACCCGGACGCGCTGATCGAGGTCAGTCTCGAGAACAAGGGAACCTACCGCTTGCCCCAGGACTGCCTGGAGATCCTCACTTAGGATGTCTATGCTTGTCGCCGATGCCCTCGAACAGGTCACCGTCGCCTTTGTGCAGGTTGACGGCCGAACCAGCCTGGCAGAAACAGCCAGGGCCATGACCGCCGGCAACGCCGCCGCAGCGCTGGTGGTCGAGGATGGCCGCTATCGCGGAATGGTCACCGCCACCGACCTCCTGCGCGTCCTGGCAGCGGCACCGACCGTCGAACTGGGCTGGCAAATCGAGGTGGCTATGGCCATGAGCGGAGAATCCTCTCCGCTCAGCAAGGAAGAACGGCTGACGACGATCTTCACCCTGATGCGTGAGACGGGCCGTGATTACCTCCCTCTGTCGACGACCGGCGGCCTGACAGTGCTCTCCCTGGCCAAGTTGGTGATGCTCGACAACACCCTGCTGCGCCGCGAAGTGGACCATCTGCAAACCTATATCGAGGCGCTGCACGACGCCCCCAACGACTAAGGAATGGTCATGATAGGCTTTACCATCGACAATCAGGAAGTGCGGGCCAAGGCCGAAACCACGGTGCTGCAGGCGGCGCGGGCCGCCGGTATCGCCATTCCCACGCTCTGCCACCACCCGGCGCTCAAGCCCTCCGGGTCGTGCAAGGTGTGCGCCGTGGCGGTGGAAAAACTCTCCGGGGAAAAAACCATCATGCTCAGCTGCCTGCTCCGGGTGAAAGAGGGCATGCGCGTATGGACCGGGGGAGAAGAGGTGCGCCAGGCGCGCAGCAAGGCGCTCCACAAATTGATCGCCATGGCCCCGATGTCCGAGCGCATCCGCCACCTCGCCGAAAAAGAAGGCATTCCCCTGCCGCCGGCCCCCGACGGCTGCATTCGTTGCCGCCTCTGCATCCGGGTGTGTAAGGAGGTCATTGGCAAGGAAGCGCTGCGCATGGACAAGGACAACAGCCGGCAGTTGGTGGTTCCCGATGCCGAGCGCTGCATCGGCTGTGGGACCTGCGCCAACATCTGCCCGACCCAGGCGATCACCGTGCGAGAAGACGGCGGCACCCGTACCGTCGCCATTCGCGGCGAGGTCTTCGGTCGCCATGAGCTGTTGCGCTGTCAGGGCTGCGGCAAATACTACGCCACCGAAAAGCAGATCCTGCTGATGGAGGAGCGCACCGCCCCCCATCCCCAGGTCAAGGAGCACCACCACTATTGCGCCAACTGCGCCAAGCTCTTTTCCGACCGCTTGACGGTTTTGGAGAAGCAGCCGCCACGACAACAAACCACCAATAAGCGGCAGCGCTAGGCTGCTGGAACAGCTCTTAGAGAGGAGAAAATCGATGACTGCCAAATCAGTTTACAGTGTCTGCGGAATGTGTACGGTCAGGTGTCCGATCAAGGTGACGGTCGAGGACGGCCAGGTCACCTTTCTTCAGGGCAACCCCCATGTCCCGGCGATGAAGGGGGCGGTGTGTCCACGCGGCGCCGCCGGCAACGCCCTGATCACCGACCATGAACGGCCGCAGTC
Source organism: uncultured Desulfopila sp. (assembly GCA_964432635.1). Taxonomy (GTDB): domain Bacteria; phylum Desulfobacterota; class Desulfobulbia; order Desulfobulbales; family Desulfocapsaceae; genus Desulforhopalus_A. The sequence goes on along the minus strand of CAYSON010000069.1, from coordinate 2,879 downwards.
GCCGATGATTCGCAGCGGTGCCCGCGGCGAGGGCAAATGGCGCAAGGTCAGTTGGGACGAGGCCTTTGACTATGTGACCGAAAAACTCAAAGAGGTCAAGGACAAGTACGGTGCCAAGGCCATCTCCCTGACCGATCGCGGTGGCCCCTTTCGCGACATGCATCGCGCCCTGCTGCGCGGCCTGGGCAGCCCCAACTACTGCAACCACGACTCCTCCTGTGCCCGCAACGTCCAACACGCCTCGATGTCCATCACCGGCATGGGCCGCAAGGGCTACGCCTACGATCTCAAGAACGCCAAGCACGTGGTGCTGCAGCTGCGCAACATCTTCGAGGCCATCAACGTCCAGGAGGTCAACAACCTCATGGACGCCCTGGAAAACGGCTGCAAGCTGACGGTGATCGACATCCGCGCCACCGTCACCGCCTCCAAGGCCACCCGCTATTTCCAGGTGCGGCCCGGCTCCGATTACGCCTTCAACCTGGCGGTGATCCACGAACTCCTCAAAAAACGCCTCTACGACGAGAAGTACGCCGCCCGCTATATCGAGGGGCTGCGCGAGCTTGAGCACTTCATCGAACCCTACAGCCCGGAATGGGCCGAAGGCGAAACCGGCATCAATCCCGAGAACCTGCGCCAGTTTGCCCGCGAGCTGGCCGCCGCCAAGGGGTCAGTCATCTGGCATCCCGGCTGGATGGCGGCACGCTACCGCGACTCCTTCTATGTCTGCCGCACCGCCTATATCATCAACGCCCTGCTCGGCTCCTTCGGCGCCAAAGGCGGCATGCCCTTTGTCAGCAAGCCCACCGATCTTGGTCGCAACGACCTCAAGGCCTTTGTCGACCTCTACCCGAAACCGGCGGACAAGCGCGCCGACGGCCTTGGCTGGCGCTACACCCACTTCGAGGAAGGCCCGGGGCTGGCGCACCTCATGTACGAGGCCATGGAGACCAGCGACCCCTACCCGGTCAAGGCCTACATCGCTTACCGCCACGACCCCTTGATGGGTTTTCCCGATCCTGAGCGACTCAAGGCGATCTTCAGTAACCTCGACCTCTTGGTGGCGGTCACCTTCAGCTGGTCCGACACCGCCTGGTTCGCCGACGTCGTTTTGCCCCTCTCGCCCTACCTTGAGCGGGAGAGCGTCATCGCCACCAAGAACGCCTTGAAACCCCAATTCTTCGTGCGCCACCGCGCCATCGAGCCGCGCTACGACACCAAGGCCGATTGGGAGATCGTCGGCGGCCTGGCTCAGCGCCTCGGCCTGCCGGAACTGGTATTCGATAAGGTCGAGGATATCTGGCGCTTTCAGCTCGACGGCACCGGGGTCGGCATCGAGGAGTTCGACAAGAGCGGCATGGTCAACCTCAGCGACAAGCCGATCTACAAGGACATCAACAATCTTAAATTCAAGACGGCCAGCGGCAAGATCGAGATCATCTCGCCCAAGCTGACCAAGGCCGGCCTGCCCTCGCTCAAGGTCTACGAACCGCCGCAGACTCCAGCGGCGGGCACCTTCCGCCTCACCTTCGGCCGCTGCGCCGTCCACACCCAGGGTCACACCGTCAATAACCCGCTGCTGTTCGAGCAGGCGCCGATCAACCCCTTGTGGATCAATGCCGGGGCCGCCGCCAAGCTGGGCATCGTCAACGGCGACACGGTGGTGGTGTCCCAGGGCGACCACGAAGAGACTACGGTGGCTAAGGTCACCGAGTTCATTCATCCCGAGGCGGTCTTCCTCATCCATGGCTTCGGCCACCGCTTGCCGGTGGAGAGCCGCGCCTTCGGCAGGGGTATCGCCGATCAGAACTTCATGCGCGGCGGCCTGACCAATTGGGATCCAGCCGGCGGCGCCATCGCCTATCAGGAGTTTTTTGTGGCGGTGCGTAAGGCCTAAGGGTGTCTAGGCCGGGGTGTCGCGGGGGCGAAATGTATCGCGCTTCCGCGACAACTAGTCTCCCCCACTCCGGGAATAATCGGTCTTGACGGTAAAATAGAGGGTAGAGAGGACGAACAGGGCGCAGAAGCCGAAGAGCAGGCGATAGGCGTCGGCGCCGAGATGGGAGAGCAGGTCGAGGCCGTGGCCAAAGATTAGCGGCAGCCCGGAACCGACCGGCAAGATGAGCAGCGAGGCCATGGCGTAATGTCCGGTGGCCTCACCTCGCCCCACGAATTTCTTGACCGAAGGTGGGTAAACCATGTTGCGGATGGCCCGCCCCACCCCGAGCAGATAGCTGATGAGAAAAAAGGTCCAGTAGTGGGGGATGAATATCAGCAGACAGAGCAGGGTCAGGGTCACCCCCTTGGAAAAGTAGAGTTTCTCTTTGAGGCTGAGCAAATTCATGGCGCCGAACAAAATGTTGACGGTGACCGAACCGGCATAGATACAGGCGACGAAGCCCCCCGCCGCCATAGGGGCCGGAACCTCAAAAAACCCGGTGGCATAGTTGGCGTAGAAGGACAGGGCGGTGAGAATAACATAGACATCAAGATCCCCGGCGAGATAGACGAGAAAGGGGCGGTTGGCGATGACCTTGTTGAAGGTGGCCAAGGTATGGCGGAAAAAAGGCGGCCGAGGCTGCCGACGAGTCTCCTCCTCAAACTCCTTGGTAAACACGAAGAACAGCGACCCGAAAACGAACACCCCGCCGGTAGCCATGAAGACCCAGGCGGACGAGGTTAAGGAAAAGGCGTAGGCATCGACCACCTTGAGGATAAAGACGCTGGCGACGATCTTGCCGAGATTCTGGGCAAGCATCATGTAGCCAAGCCCGGGCACGGTGCGTCTCTCTGAAAAGATGCGGGTAACGTAGTCGAGCCACACCGGAATAGCCAGGCCGCGACAAAGGGAAAACAGCAAATAGGTGGCAAAAAAAACC
>CAYSON010000068.1:0-10378 GCA_964432635.1 uncultured Desulfopila sp. | reverse complement strand
CAAATCGGTATTGGAAGAGGTTGGTCGATGGGCCGAGTGGTGCATCACCGAGGATGCCGAGTTGGGACTGCGCATCTTCGAAAAAGGCTACGAGGCCCTCTATATCGCCAAAACCTATGGCCGCGGCCTGATGCCCGACACCTTTATCGACTTCAAGAAACAGCGCTACCGCTGGGCCTATGGCGCGGTGCAGATCATCCGCCATCACGCCAAGGCCTTGCAATGGCGCAACCAGAGCCGACTCACTTACGGTCAGCGCTACCATTTCATCGCCGGCTGGCTGCCCTGGGTTGCGGACAGCATCAATCTCATCTTCACCCTGGCGGCCTTGGCCTGGTCCATCGGCATGCTCCATTTTCCCCGGCAAGTTGATCCACCGATGATCATCCTCTCGGCGGTACCCTTGGCCTTTTTTGTTTTTAAAATGGCGAAGATGTTTTACCTCTATCGCAGTCGAGTCAAGGCGACCATCTCCCAGACCCTGGCCTCGGCTCTGGCCGGTCTCGCCCTGTCGCACACCATCTCCAAGGCGATTTTATTTGGCATGGTTTCTAAAAGCCTGCCCTTTTTCCGCACCCCGAAAAAGGTCGATGGCCGTCCCTTCTGGTATGCTTTGCAGTCGGCGCGGGAAGAGGGCATGATCGCCCTGGCCTTGCTCATTGCCGCTGCTACCTTGATACGGGCACAGGATGTTGATCCGCCGCCGGACACCATCGTGTGGATCGTCGTGTTGCTGGTGCAGTCCATTCCCTATCTGGCAGCAGTATCCATGGCGATCATCAGCTCCTTTGCCCGGATACCGAGCAAGCTGATCAGCACCATTACTGCCCCGCCGGGAGACGGGACGGGCAGGACTCGAAAGAGAGAGGCTGAGGAGGTCGCGGTCTCCGGCGACTAGGGACGGGGGATGACGCCTTCAGTGCGGTTCGGAGATGGCGGCAAAGGTGGCGCCGGTCATGGAGGCCAGATCCTGGGGTTGCAATTCCAACTCCAGTCCGCGCCGGCCGGCGCTGACGAAGATGGAGGGAAAGTCGCTGGCGCTGTCGTCGATGAACGTCGCCAGCCGTTTTTTCTGACCAAGCGGGCTGACACCGCCGAGGACGTAGCCGGTTACCCGCTCGACCATCCCCTTGTCCGCCATTTCCGCTCGTTTTGCTCCCGCCGCCTTGGCCAGCAGTTTGAGGTTGAGGGTGGACGTTACCGGCACCACGGCCACGGCGAGAATCTTGTCGTCCAGTTGGGTCACCAAGGTTTTGAAAACCCGGCGCGGGTCGGCGCCCAGTTTGTCCGCGGCTTCGCGGCCGTAAGAGGCAACAGCCGGATCGTGCTGGTAGCTGTGCACTCTATGGGTGATTTTCGCCTTTTTGGCGCTGTTGATAGCCGGTGTCATCGCTTGTCGTCCCAGCTGAGGAGAAAGCGGCTTTCCCCACGAAAAAACGAGGTTTGCCCAGAACCGCCGCAGGCAGGGCAAGGTGGGGGTGATGCTGAGGATGGCAGCGATCATACCACAAGGGATCGATTGGTACCAGCGCCTGCGGCAGCCGGCAATACGAGAAAATTCTTGCCGCGCTCTTTTGAGCGCCCAAGGGTGGGCAGCCCGACCCGGAAGAGGCGGGCGGGAAATTGGGGGTGAGAGGTAACCTAGTGGCAGAACAATTCTTTTCCTTTTCCAGCGGGGACGGCCTGTCTGGCGATATGGCGCCGGAGCCGCGCCGCCCGATGTGGGGACAGGCGGAAATCACGGTCAAGTTCATGCACCGCGGACTGCGTCGCGGGCGCTCCGCCGCCGCTTTTCTCCGCCAATTTCCGGGGTCGCTGCCGCAGTGGGACAAGTGTCGTTTCGACTTCGACGTCGACTGTCGCCACTATGATTGGCTGGTAGTCTATCAGGATCTTCCACGCGGCGAGAGCTTCTTTACCGAGGAACGATTAGCCTGCCCGCGGGAGCGCACCTTGCTGATCACCGGCGAGCCATCGACCATCACCGTCTTCGGCAGCGACTATCTGCGCCAGTTCGGGTGGATTCTCACCTTTCAGGAGCCGTGGGCGATGCGCCATCCGCAGGTGATTTACCACCACCCGGGGTTGATGTGGCACTACGGGCTGCCTTTCGGCGAGGGCGCCTTCACCACCTGGGACCAATTGGCGGCAACCGGGCCGCTGCCGAAAACGAAATCCATCTCCACCGTCTGTTCGCAACGAACCGGCAGGGTCACACTCCATTCCGCACGCGTCGATTTCACCAGTCGGTTGCAGGCGGATGTGGCGGAACTGGAGGTCTTCGGTCATGGGGTCAGGCCGATGAACGACAAGGCCGAGGCCCTCGACGCCTACCGCCATCACATCGCCGTCGAGAACCATGTTCACGACCATCACCTCACCGAAAAGCTGCCCGACGCCTTTCTCGGCTACACCCTGCCCTTCTATCATGGCGCCCCCAATGCCGACAGCTATTTTCCCAAGGAGAGCTTTATCCCTATCGACATCAACGATTATCAGCGCTCGCTGGAGATCATCACCAGCACCCTGGCCAACGATGAATATAGGCATCGCCTACCGTACATCACCATGGCGCGGCGGCGGGTGCTTGAGGAAGAGAATCTCTTTGCCATCATCAGCCGCGAAATCTTGGCGCGCCAAGATTTTCCTGCCATTGCCGCTAGCGGTCAAGTCATTCGCAACCGGCCCACCATGCGCTTGAAAAATCCCTTGGCCGGCCTGCGCAGTTTGAGTGAGAAAATGGCGGTCAAGACCTACCACCGCCTCTCCTATCATCGGCGCAACCACAAACGAGGTTTATAAAGGGTCGAGTCCGCTACCTCAGGGGGCATAATAGAGGGGAAAGTCGCGGCCGTGGCGAAAAAGGAGCGGAACCTGCACGATTCCACTCTGTTGTCCTCGATGTGCGCTGTTTTCCAGGGTGAGAGTGGCCAAGGCCTCGACCCCGACGACCTTGCTGTCGCTGCCCACCACCTTGCTGCTCCCCAAGCTGAGCAGGAGCGAATGGGCGAAGAGGCCGTTTTTCTGGTAGCCGTCCAGGGCCTCTTGTACCGACCCGGCGGCGGTGAAGAGGTGTACGCCCATCTTTTTGGAGAGCACTCCCAAACGTGCCTCGTAGAGGCTGCCGACAATCTCGTCGATGCCGCCGGCGTGACAAGAATCGATCACGAAAAATTGTTGTAGTGCCTTGATTTTTTTTGAAATATCGACAAGCTCATTGGAGCTTAGGGTGTTGTCCTCACCCAGAGTACCGTTATAGTCGTGGGTGATCAGGTAATACTGATCCTGCAACAGTACCCCGTGCCCGGCGAAAAAAAGGACGAAGCTGTCGTGGGGGTTGATAATCGTCGACAGCTCGTTGATCCGTTTCTGGATCGCTGCTTTGCTGGCTTTTTCGTTGCTCAGTGTCTCGGCGTGAACCGCGTTGGGGGAAAAGTACGTCGCCGCCTGCTTGCCGAGACCGTTTTGAAAATCGGCGGCATCCTTGGCGGCGAAACGCAGGTTGACCGCCCGTTCCTTGTACTTGTTGATGCCGATGGCCAGGATATAGAGATGTGGGGTCGGGGCTTTAGCGGCACGGAAGCGCAGGGTGCTGGCTGGACTTTGCAGGGTATTGCCCTTGTTGAAGGCGGAAAGGGAAATTTCGTTGTCCCCGGCCACCGGATCGATTTCCTTGCAGTCACTGAAAAGGTTACCCTTTTCGTGGCTGATCAAGGGCATCGGATTGCCGGTGGTGTTGTTCCACACCTGGCGCATCCGCTCGTGGATGGCCGAGCCGGTCATGGCCATGAGCGGCAGGTTGACTTTAGGGGTCTTGACCATGTCGCGGTAATAGCCGTCGGAGACGATGAGCTTACCGTTGTGATAGAGACGGATCTCGCCTATGCCGCCGCTACCCGCGACCTCATAACATACCTTGACGGTGGCGGCGCCGGAATCGTTCGGAGTGGTGGTGAAGCGCACCTTCGGTGGTGGGCTTTTCACCGCCTCGGCCAGGGTCAAAGGGGCGATATTGCCGGTCTCTTCGCCGAGTAAGGTGGCGATGACCATGTCCGGACGAAAGAAGGGATCGTAGAGTCGTTCTAATGGCAGCTCTGTCCCTTCCAGGCCGAGAGCGAGATAGTCGGCCCCCTTGGTCGAGGTGTTGAAATAGCCGTCGGCGGTTATCGCCAGCCATTCGCCGTCGGAGAAGGTTGTCAGTGTTGCCCGTTCCCGCCCAGAGAAGGCGTCGTATACCTTGACTCCGATGCCGCTGGCCGTAACCAAGAGCGATTTACCATTGGCGGAAAACATGGCCGGGGCAGGAGGGATGTCCTTCTCGGGGGATGAGGTTTGGCCTTGCAGGGGGAACTGCATCAGTCGTTGGCCGGAGTGGAGGTCATACAAAACGGGGGGCTGGGAGGCAATATAGCCGTAACGGTCGTCGGGGGACAAGGCGGTGCCCCAGATTCCTTTCCATAAAGCGTCTTGCCCGGCATAGGTGTTAAGCTGTTTGCCTTCGGCGATGTCCCAGCGTCGCACTGTGTCATCCCCGGCGGCACTGGTGAAGATAAAGCGGCTGTCGGAGGAGATGGAGATACCGGAGATACCGCCCTGCAGGCTGCGCTGGTGACCGGCCCAGTGTTGCACCTTTTGCGTGGTTTCGATGTCCCACATTTTGAGCACCGCATCGGGACCGCCACTGACGATATAGTAACCGTCTGGGGTGAACTTGGCGTGCACCCGTTTCGGGGCTCCTGGAAGTGAGCTGTTGTGGCCGGTGTCGAATTGGCGGAGGAACTCGCCGCTGCGAGCATCGAAGAGGTAGAGATAGGTGCCATGGCCGGCCATGACCAAGGTGGTGGCGGGTGAAAAGGCAACGGTGGCGAGCTCCTTGTCGAGGCTGGAGAAGTTGCGTATTCTCTCACCGTTGTCGAGGTTCCACAGCTCAAGACTGGAGCCGCCCGGTATGGCGGTGCCGCCGACCAGGGCCTGCCTGCCGTCCGGCGAGATAGCCAGAGCAGCGAGCGAGCGCAGGCTGTTGATGGCAATGCTCCGCAGACGGCGGCCTTGGCCAAGATCCCAAAGATGCAAGGTTCCACCCCCAGCTGGAAGGTTGCTTATGGTGATCAGCCGACTGGTGTCCCGCGACAGGGCCATGTCGACCACGCTTTCGACCGGCCGCTTAAAGGACATCTGCAACCCCGAGAGTTTCAGGGAGGCTGGCGGGGGTGTGGCGGCACAGGAGGCGAGAAAGAGAAGACAACACACCAGTATGGTCTTTTGCGTAACACCCATTGTCGCCTCTTCAAGGTTGTGAGTTTGCGGTGGAGTCAGGCCGGGCAAACGGCCCAGGCAGCCTCCTCAATAGCCGATCTTCGCCAATCATGCAAAGGGCTTTTCACCACACAATGGGAGAGGCGTTGTAGAGGTTGCGTTCCGGAAAAGAAGGCGATACCTTTGCTGTTCATTATCCTCGCCCGCACCTTTTGCTCGCCAGCGAAAGCAGGGCTGGGTGCGACCGCCGGTACCACCGGCCAAATCGGTGTTTGCATGGCCAAAGCGCAACTCGATACCCCTGTCAAAAAACGTTCGGTGAGCGGTAAACGTCCCCGTGCCACCTCATCCGCGCGGGCCGGTCGGCGCCTCGCTAAGCCCCAAGCGCCACCCCCGTCTCCTTCCTCTGCTCTGCCGCGCGGCAGGAGGTTGCTGTTGCTTGCAATCGAGGCGCTGGGGATGACGAGCATCGGCGGGCTGGCGGTGATCGTGATGCTCGGCCTTTTCGCCGAGCGCTTCTCCGGCACCGACGTGGTCAACAACCTCCTGCCCTTTGCCGGAGGGGTGTTGGCGGCGATGTTCATCACCGCTGGCTGTTTTTTCCTGTGGCACCTGCTGCGCCGCCGGTTGATGCGGCTATCTCCATTGTTGCCGGCGGTAACGATGGTCGCCATTGGTGTCACCGTCGCCATGCTCCTCCCACCGCAATTGCTGCACCGGGCCTTCGTCTCCTACCGTATTCTCGTCGGTGGACGTGAGGAGGCGGCTCGCGTCACCCTCGCCCACCAGGTGTATGCCGCCTACCGCCGTCACGATATCAGCCAGCTACGCAAGATGGTCAATCGCGCCGGGCCCTATGACGAGGCGATCGAGCAAGCGGCAGCCACCTTCGGGCTGGACGGCGATCTCCTTAAGGGGCTGGCCGCCACCGAGTCGTCCTTTTTGCCACGGGAGAGTGGTGACGGCGGACAGGGCTTGTTTCAGATCACCCGGGTGCCGGCAGCGGCGGTGACTGCCGCCGATAGGCACTTCGCGCCAGCGGAGCGAAAGGTCAGTGAGTCGCGCTACAACACCTTCGTCGGCGCTGCCACCCTGCGCCACTATCTGACCGAGATGAAGAATGATCTTTTCCTCGGTCTTCTCGCCTACAATATCGGTCCGGCTAACGGCGGCCTGCGCTTTATTATGAATCAGTACGGGGCTACCGACTTCATCACCATCCAACCCTATCTCATGCAACTGCCCCGAGATTATCCGATTCGCGTGCTGTCCTACGCCCTGGCCTTCCGCTTGGCGCAGGCCGAGGGGGGATTGCCGGCATATGAGGAGGGCAAGAACGCCGTGAAGATTCAACGCATCGGCATCCCTGGGATGTGAAGATCAGGCAAGGCAGCTGTTCAGCCACCCACAGTCGCGGAGAGTTCTCGGTGAAGTTCACCGTGGACGGCCTGGACCAGCATGGCTGCACTCAGCGGTTTTTCCAGATAACAGCGAATCTCCAGGAGAGTTGCCCGCTTTTCATCGATCGACTCGCTGTAACCGGTGCAGAGAATGATCGGTAACTCCGCCCGCAGGGTGAGCATCCGTGCGGCCAGGAGGTCTCCATTCATTTCCGGCATGGTCATGTCGGTGATCACCAGATCATAGGCCTCGGGGGAGGTGGTGAACCGTTTCAAAGCCTCAAGGGGGGATGCCACCGCCTCGACGCGGTAGCCGTGGCGACGCAGGCTCTCGGCTGTGGCGGTGAGCAGACCACGGTCATCGTCGACGAGGAGCAACCGCTGGTTGCCGCCACTGGGAACGGCGGACCCTTCCACCACTTCCGGGAGTTGGTGGATCGGCAGATAGACCGAGAAGCTCGAACCCTGTCCGGGAATGGAGGTGACCTGCACGGCGCCGCTGTGGCCGTCGACGATGCCGTGGACGATGGTCAAGCCCATGCCGCCGCCTTTGCCGAACTCCTTGGTGGTGAAAGAGGGATCGAAGATGTGGGGTAGGACCTCCTCGGCGATGCCCTCGCCGGTATCGGCGACGACGATGAGGGCATAGCGGCCCGGCGCCAACACCTTGCCGTTCATGTCGGCAAGGTGTTCAACCGTTTCGATGGTGGCACTGATGGTTAGACTTCCGGGCCGGTTCTCCATGGCGTGCTTGGCATTGCTGCCGAGGTTGAGCAACATTTCCTAGAACTGCGAGGGATTGGCGAGGATGACCGCCTCTTCCAGATATATGTTTTCGGTAAAAATAACACTGCTTGGTAGTGACGAGCGGAGCAGGGTGATGGCGTCGCCAAGGATCTCGGCCAATGGCAGCGGCTGCAGTTCGTTCGGGCTCCTGCGGCTATAGGCGAGGAGGTGGCGGACAATATCCCGGGCGCGGAAACTCGCGCGGCGTATCTCCTCGAGATTGGCGCGGCTGCGCCCGCTATCGGCCAATTGTAGCTGGGCCAGTTCGACGTTGCCGATGATGATGGCCAGGATGTTGTTGAAGTCGTGGGCGATACCACCGGTGAGTTTGCCGATAACCTCCATCTTTTGTGCTTGCCGCAGTCGCTCCTGGAGGTCGTCGCGCAGTTTCTGGTTGCGGTGCAGGGCGAGGATCTGGGAGATGAGGTTGGCGTAGATCTCCAGGGGGCGGATCACCTCATCGGTTGGACGCTGTCCGGATTTAGAGGTGTCGACGGAAATAACCCCGAGAAATTCGCCGTTCTCGTCGTCCATGCGCACGAAGAGATTATCCTCGGGATGCCACCCAAATATCTCCGGCACAGATCCTTTGCCGTAAAACGTTGCCTTCTGGTTGAGGATATTTTTCATGGTATGGGGAATGTAGTAACTCGCCCGACCGAGGCGAAGTCCTTTGCTGAAGACTTGATCGTACCACGATTTGTGCAGGTCGGTGGCCTTGACCTGGGCGACGATCTCCGGCGTTATTCCGGCATAACCAATCAGCTGCCGATAGGGGGGCTGGTCGGCAAACAGGGAGATCAGCACCCGGCTGAAGTCCGAGTAGGTGACGATGGCCTGGCTGATCTCGGCAAAAAGCTGGGTTTCGTCCTTGATGGAGAGCATTGCCGCCGCCGAGAGGCTGAACTGTTCGGTTTGTTTGGCGTAGAGTCGAAGCCGCTCTCGGCTACGCCGCAATTCGTCTAAGGTTTCGCCATGTTGCCGCAGCAGCCGCTGCATGCGCCGTATAGCCAGGATAAAGAGTGCCATGGGCGCAAAAATAACGGCAATGGCGAGCAGTGTGTGGCTGGCGCCGAAGATGGGTAAGCCGGCTGTGATCATTGGCGATTCCACAGCGCCACTGGGGGGGTAGAGCAAAAAAGAGCAGGAGCAGCTGCAGCGGGACCAGCACGAGCAAACACCGCCACGGTTGTGGCTGGGCCCGTTTGGCTGCCAAGGCCGAGTTGATGGGGTGGAGAGGTGGGGGTGATTGCTGCTGATCGGACAAAAACCGCATATGCACCTGCCCGCGCAAGAAAAATAGAGAGATCCTCTAACGGCTGACCTCGCGGCGCAAGGAAAATCGAGGTTTCAAGAGGTTATGATGAAACTCCACTATACAGTAAGATATGCTTGGGAAAAAAGGGAAAAAATCAGTTAGAGAAATCCAGCACGTTTTTTTTGGCTCACTCCTGCTGGGTGGTAGTGAACGAAGACTAGGCGCATCAGATCGATTTCCCGCAGCAGCAGCTCTTCCACGCGAGTGGCGATGCGGTCACCTTCGGCGACGGTCAAATCAGGGGAGATGCCGATGGTGATGTTGACCACCATGTAGACCCCGAAGCGGTGGCCGTGAATCTCTTCGATATCAAGGATCTCGTCGACCGCTGCGAGGACCCGATGGATGTCCTCGGTAAGTTTTTTACCGGGCAGGGTGTTCATAAGGTCGGCGGTTGATTCACGGATGATCGAAACGCCGGTTATGAGGATGATGACGGCAACCAAGGCCCCGGCGAGCGGATCGACGAAGGGGTAGCCGAGGCGACTGGCGGTGATGCCGATGGTGGCGGCCAGGGCCGAAAAAATGTCATTACGATGATCGGCCGCCAGAGCCAGCAGAATATTGTTGTTGGTCTCCCTGCCAATTCTACCGGTCCACAGCGACAGCCAGATCTTGACGACGATAGTGGCCAGGGCGATGATCAGGGCCAGGGAAGAGGCGGTGCCGTTCTCCACGGGGCCGGCGAGCAGATCATAGACGCCGCTGACCGATGACCAGAAGATAGAGATGGCGGTGGAGATGACGAAGGCCCCCACCACCACCGCGGCGATGGATTCGAGCCGGTCGTGCCCGTAAGGATGCTCCTTGTCGGCGGGCTTGCTCGACAGGCTCATAAAGACACGGACGACGATGCCGTAGGCAACGTCGGAGGTGGAGTTGATGCCGTCGGCGAGCAACGCCGGGCTGTGGCCGAGGATACCAACGGTGGTCTTGAACACTGCCAGGAGGGCGTTGGCGACCAGGCCGACATTGATCGCCAGGAGGCCCTTTTCGTGCCGAAGTTCGCTGTGGGTCATGGCAGGAGGCCTTCCTCGTCCTCTTCGAGGCGCCAGCTCTGTTTGAGGAAGGCGATACCAGCGTGGTTGGTGAGGTCGAGGTGGATGGGAGTAACCGAGACCAGGCCAGCGGCCAAGGCCTGGACATCGGTGTCCTCTCCGGGATCGGTTACCGGGGTGCCGCCACCGATCCAGTAATGGGTGGTGCCGCGTGGATCTACGGCTTCATGGATGGAGTTTTCCCACAGGCGTCGTCCCTGCCTGGTGACGCGCACCGGGCAGCATCGGTGGGTGCTGGGCACATTGATGTTGAGCAGGGTGTCGGGGGGCAAGAGGTTGGCGAGCACCTTGATCGCCATGAGAGCTGCGATCCGCATCGCCTCGCGAAAGTCATGGGGAGGGCTGCCGCCCACCGACAGGGCTAAGGAAGGAATACCGTACATGGTGCCCTCGATGGCCGCCGACACCGTTCCTGAATAAGAGATGTCGTCGCCGAGATTGGCTCCGGCGTTGATGCCGGAAACAAGCAGGTCGGGGGGGGAAGGCAGGATTTTTTTCAGGCCAACGGCGACGCAGTCGGTTGGCGTGCCGTCGATGGTGTAGCGGTCCCGGCCCAGGGG
>CAYSON010000067.1:9906-10505 GCA_964432635.1 uncultured Desulfopila sp. | reverse complement strand
TGTTCGCCTATATCAACAACAAGGAGTTTTTTGCGACCGTGCAAAAGCTTACTCAGGTAGTGGCTACCTTGACCGCCATAAAGGATAGGCGTCTTGCTGCGCACTACTGGGCACTCTCCGATGGTTTGCTCCGTCCATTGCTGGAAGGCTGGCAGCAAAAAAACCGGCGCAGCCTTGTGGGCGCCACAGTTACCGCAGGGAAGATAGAGGTTGAGGTGATTTCCCGACCTGAAAGTCAACGATGAACGTACCGTCTCTGGCCGGACACTCTCCTTGTCGAGAAAAAACATACCGGGAGCCTTGCTCCCCTGCCACAAAGGATCAGAAGATGAAAAAAATAGTCGATGAATTAAGGCAATTGGTCAGTTTGAAAACGACCACCGAAATCGGCGATATTGTCATAATTGCCGCCAAGGAGCCGAAAATGCTCTTTTATGCCCATATCGACACCATCCTTCGGGACGATACGCGGCGAGATGAATGGTGGCAGGTGGGGATGACCATTCTTTCGGTTCCCTTGCAACAGATAACCTGGACCTTGCGCACCGAACAGATGACTGGTCAGGAGATCTTTACCATGGGTGGTGAGGAGCGCTTTG
>CAYSON010000067.1:1930-9896 GCA_964432635.1 uncultured Desulfopila sp. | reverse complement strand
GCGCGATATGCCGAAACCCGATAACGGCGAGAAGGTCGTGCCGTTTCTCAAAAGGGTCAAATAGATGGAAAGACTCGCCGGTTACAGCTCCGGTGGGATGAAACTGAGCACGAGACTCTGCAGTGACGGTTGCAGACGACGATAGGAGATACGGGAACATTTATCGAGCATGATCTTTGCTGCCTTGACCTGATCGCTATCGCTGTATTTGTCGGAGAGATAGATGATTTCCTTGATGCCTGCTTGAATAATCACTTTGGTGCACTCGTTGCAGGGAAAGAGGCCTACATAGATGCGGCAGTCGCGCAGATCGGTGGAAACGGAGTTGAGCACCGCGTTCAATTCGGCGTGACAGACATAGGGATATTTGGTCTCGAGAAACTTGCCCTGGCGTTGCCAGGGCAACTCATCGTCGGAGCATCCCCAAGGGAAACCGTTGTACCCGACACCAACGATCTTGTTCTGGTCATTGGCGACGCAGGCTCCGACTTGGGTGTTGGGATCCTTGCTGCGCTGGGCGGAAAGCAAGGCCACCGCCATGAAATATTCGTCCCAGGAGAGATAGTTTTGTCGTTTCATCAGCTGTTATCACCTTTGCCCGCTTGAAATCGGCGACGTCGCTCCCGCCAGGTGTTTATGCCGCACACCGTATCGACAAAGGTTTTTATCGCCTGAAAATAGAGGTGGCCGGCAGTTGTGGCGACATCGCCATGCTGGGCACCGGGAACAAGCAGAAACTGTTTGTTTTTGGCCGCGGAAACGGCCTGAAGCTTCTCTGCTTGAGCGATAGGCACCAGGTGATCCTTGGACCCGTGAAAGATGCTGGTGGCCAATTTGATCGTCGCCAGCTTGGCCAACATCCCGAATTCGTCATCCTCCTCGAACTGGCTGGCCAGGGTCTCAAGGCCGAGATTGGTCAGTAAAGGCTGCAGCTGGCAGTAGGCACTTTCAAGTATCAGTCCTTTGAGTTTGTCCTGGTGACGGCTGGCGCTGTCGACGGCGCAGAGGCTGCCGATGCAACGTCCCACCACAAACATCGGGCCATTGTAGCCCTTGGCGGTGAGCCAGTGGATTCCCTGCAGCAATTGAGCCTCGGCGTCGGCGAGCATTGCCGTCAGCGAAGGAATACCGGTGCTGCCGGCAAATCCTCGATAAGAAAAAAGAAAAACGTTGATACCCACCTGTCGATAGCTCTCTGCCTCGTTGGAAAAGGTGTCGATTGATTCGCAGCCACCATGGAAATAGAGTAATGACGCCTGGTCCTTGCCAGCAGGAAAAAAGCGACAGACCAGGGTGGCCTCGTTTATTGTCAATACAACATCTTCGGCTCCGGGGGATGATTGCCGTTTCGACCCCGGAGGAGGTTGCAACAATTGCGAGACGATATCGGGATGGTCTAAAATGGCGGACAACGACATAGCATCAGTGAGGTATCATGGCTGAAATTGTGCCGGACGCAGCGGAAAAACAAAAGGCGGCAAAGAATTGCCGCCTTTTGTCGAATTGTCTGTGGGGTGAGCGATGGGACTTGAACCCACGGCCTCCTGGGCCACAACCAGGTGCTCTAACCAATTGAGCTACGCCCACCACATGTACTCGGGAATGTATTGAAAAACCTGTCCTGTATACTCGCTCGGAAACCATTTTGCAAGGGCAAAATCGCTAAAGATTTTCTTTGCAGAACATGCATTTGTTGGCCTGCATCTTGATAATTTCCATGCAATGCGGGCATTCTTTCTTGAAATTGGCTTTGAGAATTTTACCGAGGCTCTGCTTGACCTCAAATTCCATGGCAGGGTCGCGGAACTTGTGGTTGCGCAGCGCATCGATACAGGCAAGATCGTTGAGCTCTTCCAGATAGCGCAGAGTAGAACTCCGATCATCCTTGGCGACGGCCTCGTCGAGCAGGAGCGTCAGCACCGGCTGCAGGTCGTGCTTTTCAACGCAGGTCTTGAGCGCTTCCTTGGCCTCCTGCTGTATATAATAGCGCTCGTTTTGGAGGCTAAGTGCCTCCTTGTCAATGATGCAGGCCTTGAAGGCGTCGGCATTGCCGACCATCATGACATTTCCCTCGGGGCTTTTGGGGAGTTCCATGTACCGATAGGAGGCGTGGTGGCCATACTTACTATCTATATGGTCCCATCCCTTGATAAAGAGGGAACAGAGGTCGTTAAGACAGATGAACATCACTTCTGATCCCCATCCCAATCCGTCGCCGACGTGAATGGGTGGCGCCTCGCAGCAGGACATAGCGGTTTTGCAGTGTGGGCAGATTTTTTCTTCGTCGAGAAAACTCAAATCACGATACATCGAAAACTCCTTGAAAGAAGACAACCACTCGCATCAGTCAAGCGAGAAATCAAGAGGATGCGGGGCTGGCGAACGGGTTGCAAGCAAACTTCTGCGGCAACTATAAGTCCCGAAAAACAAATTACAACGATAATATCACCCCTTCATACTGGGGTTGTTGATGACTTCATCGACGGCCTTGGCCTGCTTCATTTGACGAGTGAGAAAGGTATTCGGCAGAAACTTTTTGTTACTCTCCATGATGCGGGTAAGCTCGATTATTTCACCTTTCTCAGCTAATTCGATCAGTTGTAAAAGGTTGTCTGCAAAGGAACGGACAATTTTCCTGCCCTCACCGGAGGTGGCCATGATTTCCGCATAGGTGCGGGGATTTTGATTGTGAACGCGAGCCATGGCGAGGATTCCGTAGAGCGAGGTCAAGGTTGAGTGGCTGCCGATATCGTCGCAGTTGATGGAAAAATCCCTGAGTGTTTTGGCGAGGGCAACCGAGATGGTAGTAGGCAACTTTTGTCCGATCCCCATCAGCAGATCGTGCCTTACGGCGCTGTCGTGAAAGATGTCGGCCCCGTGTTTGTAGAGAAATGCCTCGAACTCGCTTGAGAAAGGACCGCTGCGGTGGGTTCGCACCACCGAGGCGTTTTTGTCCTTCATGGTCAAGGCTTGCGGTCCCCAGAGGTTGTGAACAAACATCACCTCGACCCCCTCGTGGGTGGTGGCTAGAGCTGTGGCGATGGCATTCTCCGACTCGCCGGCGAGAATGATCAGGGCTTGGCCGCTACGCAGCAGGGAACCGTATTGCTGGATGGTTGCGGCGGTCACCGAAATGGGGACGCAAACCATCACCACATCAACCTGTTCGATCATTTTCTCTGGGGTCAATGGCGTGCTGCGTCCGCAAATGAGCGTTTTGTAGCCCTCATTGTGCAGCCGTTCGGCAAACCATTTGCTCATGTCGCCGCTGCCAATAAAACCGAAGCTTTTAATCTGCTTGACCCGCATCTCAACGCGCGGATAGGAACCAAGAATTTGCACTGCGCCTGGTTCATGAATGACCGCATGCTCGATGGTGTTCAGGGCTTTTTGCAGCTGTTCATCCTGCTGGTGGCCTTCGACTTCAACGTAGATTTGCAGTTTCTGGGTTTTGATGTCATTTTCCGACTGCAGATCGAGAATATTAATGCCTCTTCTGGTGAATTCGCCGAGGATATCAGCGAGCAGGCCGACACGATCGCGCAGGGGGCGAGTCATCAGAGCGGTGGCGTCGAAGCCGCTTGATGCAAGGATTTTATCGCCGATCACCGCAAAACGGGTGCGGTTGTGCGCGACCACTTCCCTGGCCACCAGAGAGAAGCCGTGACGGACCAGCAATTCCTCGGAATCGATGACACCATGGTCGTGCCGGCACTCTCGGCGGATGGTGTTCATGGCGGCTTCGATATCATGGACCGCCATCAGGGTTGCGTGAGGGTAGTGGCTGTCGATGAATTCATCGCATTGTCTGAACACCGAACTGCGCCCGACTATGGTGGTGATGGGCGTTTCATCGGTGGTGGTACTGGCCAAAGTGCCAAGGGAAAGGTGGATGGGCAGGACGAGGTTGTCGATCCAATGTCCCTTGGCCATTTTCGATACCAGCCGGAAATACTCTTTTACCTCTCCTTCCCGCGTGTTATAGACAGGAATGAGCGCCAAGTCGACACGCCCCTCGATGTAGGCCGCCACGACATCGGCGATCCGGGAGAAGAGAACGATCTCTCCTTCCGGTAAATAACGGTGGGCCGCCCGATAGCTGTCGCAAGCGATCGGACCAAGAGTGGCAAGGCTTTTCATGGATACTGCCCGCTGGTAGAAGGAAGACGGAAATCCACCCGGCAAGCGTTTGCATGCGGGTGGGGCAAAGCGACGGCAGGTGCAAAATATCCGTTCTCGCTGCCATCGGCAAGAGTTAACCGTTGTCCTCGCCATGACCGGCGCCTTTCCCCGACCAATGCCTGCCGATATCATCGAATACCTGTCCGCTCTACAAAACTCGCGCAAATATGGGCCGCAGGTGGTGTGTCATCGCCTTACCCCGGCGAAACCTGCGACGCTTGCCGACGCCTGGCCATCTCTGCATCCGGCACTTATCGAAGGTTTGCGGGGCGCCGGCATCGGTCACCTCTATCGCCATCAAGCGGAGGCCATTGATCTCATCCTCGCGGGGAAGGACGTGGTGGTGGCGACACCCACGGCGTCGGGAAAAAGCCTTATTTACAACATTCCGGTGGTCAACGATCTGGTGGCCGAGCGTCCTGGCCACGCCCTCTACCTCTTTCCACTCAAGGCCTTGGCCCAAGATCAGTATCAGGGGCTCGGATCGTTACTCGATCGTTTACCGGAGGGGCAGCGTCGCCCCCTTGCCGCAGTGGCCGCCCTCTTCGATGGTGATACCAGCAGTTATGTGAGGAGAAAGGTCAAGGACCATCCGCCTCCGGTCCTTTTTACCAATCCTGAGATGCTTCACCTCTCGCTGCTCCCTCACCATTCAGGCTGGGCATCCTTCTTTGCCGATCTGCACTATGTGGTTATCGATGAGGTGCACAGCTATCGTGGTATTCTCGGCAGCCACATGGCCTGGGTGATCCGCCGGTTGCAGCGCGTCGCCGCTCATTACGGCAGCTCCCCCGTGTTCGTGCTGCTGTCTGCCACCATCGGCAATCCCGCCGACCTCGGGCGCCAGCTGCTCGGCAAACTGGTGGAGGTGGTTTCCGCCTCCGGGGCGGCGAGTTCCGAACGCCACATGCTGATGTTCAATCCTTGGGACAGCGCCGCCCATGCCGCCAGTCAATTGCTGGAGGCGGCGATGAAACGGGGCCTGCGCACCATCGTCTACACCCAGTCGCGGCGAATGACCGAACTCATCAACCTCTGGACCGCCCCTCGGCTTGGTTCCCTGGCTCGCCAATTAAGCGCCTATCGTGCCGGATTCCTTCCCGAAGAGCGACGTGACATCGAACGACAGCTGTTCGATGGTCGCTTGATCGGCGTCATCACCACTTCCGCCCTGGAACTAGGAATTGATATTGGAGATCTCGATTTATGTCTCTTGGTCGGTTATCCGGGCTCGATTATGGCCACCTGGCAACGTGGCGGCAGGGTGGGGAGGGGGGCACGCCCGTCGGCCACCATTTTGATCGGACAAGAGGACGCCCTCGATCAACACTTCATGCGCCAGCCGGAAGATTTCTTTAACAGGGCCGTGGAGGCGGCAGTCCTTAATCCCACCAACAGCACGGTGATGAGGCAGCATCTCCAATGCGCCGCCTGCGAGTTGCCTTTGGCAATAGATGACCCTTTGGTGATGGGCGAGGCGCAAGAAGCAGCTATGGTGGAGTTGGCAGCGAGCGGTTTGCTGCTGCGCACGGCAAAAGGGACGCATTGGGTGGCATCGCGCCGTTCCCCGCACCGCCATGTCGGCCTGCGCGGAGGTGGAGCGCAAATGGCGATCATCAACGGAGATAGCGGGGAAGTCGTCGGGGAGATTGATAACGTTCGCGCCATCAAGGAATGCCATCCCGGCGCGGTCTATCTGCATCGGGCCACAACCTGGGTGGTGGAGCGCTTCGACCTCCATGGTGGCGAAATCGTGGCGCGACGCGACACACCCAGTTACTTCACCCGGCCCATCTCTGACAAGAGCACCGAGATTCTTGAAATCCTCACCAGAAAAAAAACTTTCGGCAGCGAGGTGTTTTTCGGCAAGGTAAGGGTGACCGAACGGGTCAGCGGATATCAAAAACGTAACGCCCATACGCAAAAACTGGTGGGTAGCGTTGCCCTTGAGCTTCCCGAACAAACCATCGAAACTGAGGGTTTGTGGCTCAACCTTCCCCCTGAATTGGTGGAGCGCTGTGAGAGGGGAAAATACCACTTTATGGGGGCCATCCATGCCCTGGAGCATGCGATGATTGCCCTCTTCCCCCTCCTGGTGCTGTGCGACCGCAATGATATCGGCGGTATATCTTGTCCCTTGCACGCGCAAACGGAAAGGGCGACTATCTTCATTTATGACGGCTACCCAGGCGGAGTCGGACTTTCGGCCGAGGCTTTCGTCAAGATAAATGATCTTCTCCGCCAAGCACAGGTCACAGTTGCCTCTTGTCCTTGTGACACCGGTTGTCCCTCCTGTGTGCATTCGCCACGCTGCGGTTCCGGCAACAGGCCCATCGACAAGCGGGCCTGCCTCTTTCTCCTAGAGCAATTGTTTCAGGCGGAGTTAACGGATGCCCAAGAAGAGAGTGGTGTGCAGTGCCCTATCGTACCAGCTTCACCTCGACGAGAAGATCAGGCGGTGCGGCAGGAATACCGCCTTGGTTTGGCCGCCTTGCCGCAGAGATTCGTGGTTTTTGATCTGGAAACGCAGCGTTCCGCCGAGGAGGTGGGTGGGTGGCAATGGGCCTCGAGGATGGGGGTGGCGGTGGCGGTGGTGTACGATTCCCAACTTGGGGATTTCTTGACCTATCTCGAGGATGAGGTTGACCAACTGATCGACCATCTGGCGGGCAGCGAATTGGTTGTCGGTTTCAACAATCGCCGTTTCGACAACCAGGTACTTTCCCCGTACAGCTCCATCGATCTCAATCGGTTGCCGACCCTTGACCTGCTTGAGGAGGTGCACGCCTATCTCGGATATCGTCTGAGCCTGAACGGCTTGGCCGAGCAAACCCTCGGGGTTAAAAAAACCGCCGACGGCCTTCAGTCCCTACGCTGGTACAAGGAAGGGCGGATCGATCTGATTCGCCACTATTGTCGCAAGGATGTGGAGATCACCAGGGATCTCCTTTTTCATGCCTTAGAACATGGTTTCTTGCTGTTTGCCAACAAGAAGAAGGAGAAAGTGCAGCTGCCGCTGCGTCTCGATCTGCGTATCGGCGCTCTGCTTACTAAGGCCACAGGAGCGCAGTGAAGATCCAACCGGTGGATCCCCCGCTGTGGCGTACCTGGGTCCACTTTTCTTTACTGCCGATTTTGGTCAGCACCACACCGCGCTCGACGTCGGCGATAACCGGGCCGGTGGTTGAGGGCTCAGTGCGCATGTTGACGCTTTTTTCGGATATGACAATGACGGTATCACATTTCTTGACTAACCCCTGGTGAATCCACCCGGTGTCCTGCTCGAAATCACTGACTTTATACCACTCGCCCTCTTTGCCGATGACCTTGAGGGGATACCCTTGGAAAAGTTCCATCGAGACGGGATGATTTTTCCCTGGTCCGGTTTTGATGGTGGCTTTGTCTTCGGTTACGGTGAGATAGTCTGCGGCCAGGGCTGAGGAACAGAGAAGGCTGCAAGCGAGAGTGAGGGCCGCAATCAGGTTGCTAGGTTTATTCATGGAGTTCGTTGTTTTTTGAGAATTGTTGGCTGAAAAAAGGTTTGTGCTGAGAGGAATCTCTGGCAAGTGTTTATCATGGATCGGTGGGCAAGTCAAATGTGTTGCCATAACGCTTTGGTTCATCACGTAAAACATAGCCGCGAACCTTCTTTTTCCAGCACCGCCATGGCGCCAAGGGGCAGGGTTTGGTTGTTGGCACGGTGCCCGCTGGGAAGGTTGGCCCAAATGGGGAAATGCTCGTTCTTGCAAAGCTCGACAACGCGCTTCCAAATGGCGGTCAGATA
>CAYSON010000067.1:0-1920 GCA_964432635.1 uncultured Desulfopila sp. | reverse complement strand
ATAGAATCCCTGCAGTCGGTCACCGGGCAAATGGAGACCGGAAAAATCGCCGAGGAGAAGTCCGGCGAGCCCGTTGAACTTTCCTGCCAGAGAGAGTTGGGTCAGCATGCGGTCGACACGATAGGCTGGCTCGTTGACGTCTTCGAGAAAGATGATCTTGCCTACCCAGGAAAAATCAAAGGGAGTGCCGAGAACGCTGACGAGGCTGGCGAGATTTCCCCCGAGCAACGGAGCGGAAACTTGGCCTGCTCTTCGTAGCACCTCGACCTCGGCAAGGGGTATCGGTTCCTGCCAGTGACCGCGCAAACATCGCCCCAGGCGTTGGCGTGCGCAGTCTTCAGAAGTACCCAAACTGGTCACGACCGGACCGTGCAGGGAGACGAGGCCGGTGTGTGAGGCTAGGTAGTTCTGGAGCAGCGAAATATCAGAGAAACCAATCAGGAATTTCGGCTGGGTGGCGACCACCGCCAGGTTTATATGATGCAAAATGCGCAGGCATCCAAAGCCGCCGCGCAAGGCCATGATCGCTTTGATGTCCTCGTCGCAGAACATCTCATTGCATTCCTGGCTGCGTCGATGGTCACTGTCGGCGAGATGATCAATCCCGGGCCAAAGGTTTGGGGGATAACGAACCTGATACCCCATCTCTTCTAAAACCAGCACTCCGCTGAAAAAGCGATCGTGGTCGACAAGACGGCCGGCCGGGGCAATAACGCCGATGGTGTCTCCCTCTGCCAGCGCTGGGGGAATGAGCGAGGCAATCATGGAGCGATGGTTTTCCGGTAGATCACCGCCAGCCCGGTCAGAGTCAGCATCGGATCAATGAGGTCGATAGAGGTTGAAAAAGGGGCGATGAGGCCTGCCATGCCCCCGGTGGCGACGACGCGAAAGGGTTCTCCGGGGGCTGGGGCCATTTCGCTCCTGATCCCTCCGACAAGACCATCGATCATGGCTCCGTAACCATAGAGAATGCCGCTTTTCATCGCCTGCACCGTTGATTTGCCGATGATTCGTGCCGGCGCTTCGGAGACATCGATATGAGGAAGTTTTGCCGTCTTGCTGGCCAAGGCCTCGAGCGAGATGGCGATGCCGGGAAGGATGGTTCCGCCAAGATAGGTACAGTTTTCGGTAACGCAATCAAAGGTGATGGCGGTGCCAAAGTCAATGACGATCTGCTTGCACGGCATCAGGTGGTGAGCGGCAATGGTATTGACGAGACGATCAGCACCAACCTCCTGGGGGTTGTCAAGTTCGACATTGATAAGACTTTTCAGCCGGTCATAAGCTACAATGATGATGGGATGCTGTAGATGGTCAGAAAAGTGCTTGCGGCAACAAGAAATCCACGCTGTTTCCAAAGTGGGAACAACGCTGGCGATAACGATACCGTGTATCTTCCTCTTGTCTATTCCCGACATGGCGAATAGGCTGTGATAGCGGATGGCCAATTCATCCTCGGTGCTTTTGGCGTCTGATTTCAAGCGCCATTGACCAAGGAGTTGATTGTCATGGTACATCCCGGTGACGGTGTGGGAGTTGCCGATATCGACGACAAGAAACATAATGCACCTCAAGAAGGGAGGGGGAACTGTGTGACGGCGCTACCGTCCGCGCAGATGATGCTTGAAAGAGTGAATTGCGACCAAGGGTGTCGCTCCATCGGATTTTCTCTTTACCACATTCAACCCATAGAAGACACTATGAATGACAGCCTGATTGTAGTATCCACCACCGTCGAGAACAAGGCAGATGCCGAGCGCTTGGCATCAATACTGATCGAAGGTCGCCTGGTGGCCTGTGCACAAATCTCTTCACCATTGACCAGTATGTATCGCTGGCAGGGAAAAATTGTCACCGCTGAGGAGTTTCTGCTGGTCTTGAAAACGAGAAAAAGCCTGTACGAAACGGTTGCCCAAGTGC
>CAYSON010000066.1:1012-10779 GCA_964432635.1 uncultured Desulfopila sp. | reverse complement strand
CGACCTTTGGTTTCGGCGGTGGTCGGGAAGACATCTGGCAGCCGGAAGAGGATGCCTATTGGGGCACCGAGGCGGGGTGGCTCGGTGACAAGCGCTACAGTGGCGACCGCGAGCTAGAGAAGCCCCTGGCGGCGGTGCAGATGGGGCTGATCTACGTCAACCCGGAGGGTCCCAACGGCATGCCCGACGTCCTCGCCTCGGGGCGCGATATCCGCGAGACCTTCGGGCGCATGGCTATGAACGACGAGGAGACCGTGGCCCTGGTGGCCGGCGGCCACACCTTCGGCAAGTGCCACGGCGCCGGCGACCCCAAATTGGTCGGTCCCGAGCAGGAGGCGGCGCCCATGGAAACCATGGGTTTTGGCTGGGAGAGTCGCTTTGGACGCGGCAAGGGCGGAGATACGATCAGCAGCGGCATTGAGGGAGCCTGGACTGCCAACCCCACCAAATGGGATAACGGCTACTTCGATGTGTTGTTCGGCTATGACTGGAATCTGGTGAAGAGTCCGGCCGGTGCCTTCCAATGGGTACCGGTGAGCCCGGCTGAAAAGGATCTGGCTCCGGCGGCCCATGACCCGGAAAAACGGGTGACCACCATCATGACCACCGCTGATCTGGCGATGCGCATGGATCCCCACTATGGGCCGATTTCGCGGCGGTTTCACCAGGACCCGCAGGCCTTTGCCGATGCCTTTGCCAGGGCCTGGTTTAAACTGACCCACCGCGATATGGGGCCCAAGTGTCGTTACCTTGGCCCGGAGGTTCCGGCCGAGGACCTCATCTGGCAGGATCCTGTTCCGGCGGTCGATCATCCCCTGATCGACGCCCAGAATATTGGTGAGCTCAAGGCCAAGGTGCTGGCTTCGGGTCTGTCGATTGCCGAGCTGGTGGCCACTGCCTGGGCCTCGGCCTCGACCTTTCGCGGCTCCGACAAGCGCGGTGGCGCCAACGGCGGCCGTTTGCGATTGGCGCCACAAAAGGACTGGTCGGTCAACCAGCCGGAACGGTTGGCCAAGGTGCTGGGGGTACTCACCACCATCCAAGGAAGTTTCAATGGTTCGCGAACGGACGGCAAGAAGGTTTCCATGGCCGATCTCATCGTCCTTGCCGGGTGCGCGGCGGTGGAAGCGGCGGCCAAGGCGGGTGGGCACCAGGTGGTGGTCCCGTTTACTCCCGGCCGTACCGATGCCCTGCAGGAGCACACCGATGTCAGATCCTTTGCGGTACTCGAGCCGGAGGCCGACGGCTTTCGTAACTACCAGAGGAAGGCCTACACCATCTCGGCCGAGGAAATGCTCGTTGACAAGGCCCAGCTGCTCACTCTAAGCGCCCCGGAAATGACCGTATTGGTCGGCGGTTTGCGGGTGCTCGGTGCAAACGCCGGCGGCGTTAAACACGGCGTATTCACCGTCCGTCCCGGCGCGCTCAGCAACGACTTCTTTGTCAATCTGGTGGACATGAGTACTCAGTGGACAGCGGCCTCCGAGGCCAGAGACCTCTTCATCGGGCGTGATCGTAAGAGTGGCGCGGAGAAGTGGACCGCCACCCGCGTCGATCTCGTTTTCGGTTCTAATTCGCAGCTGCGTGCCCTGGCCGAGGTGTATGCCCAGGACGATGGGGGAGAGAAATTCGTGCGCGATTTCGTCGCCGCCTGGAATAAGGTGATGAATCTCGACCGCTTCGACCCCTGCTGTGTATAACGAGGAGATTTGACTTCATGCGGCTGTAGTCATGACGGACCCGCCAGCAAACCCTTCTCTTCCGGCCAGTGGGCCGACTACGACCAGGTCGGAAAAGAAGGCCTTAAAGAGTTGCCACTCGCTGCCGACTTCGGCTTTAATCAAGTTTCGGTCTGATCTCTTCTGTTGCCTAGGAGACAAATCGCCTCTTGCATTTTTGCCCGAATTTTTTAAAGATAAACAGGGAGGAGCGAGGATTTCGGGAAAAATGCTACAGCTTTGCTCAAGTACCTCCTGAGCGATTGGCGTATTGGTCTTCCAGCTGTTTTCCTGCAAGGTGTTGATTTGCAAGGAGGGTGAACCCTATGACCTTTTTCGAGGCGATTGAGCGATGTTTCAAGAAGTACGCCGAGTTCAACGGCCGCGCTTGCCGCTCGGAGTTCTGGTGGTGGGTGCTCTTTGTCTTCATCCTTTCCTGGGGTGGACAAATTATCAGTCAGTCGTTTGGCACCCTCGTGTCTCTCGTCACCCTGCTTCCCTCGCTGGCCGTCGCCGCCCGGCGCTTGCACGACACCGGGCGCAGCGGCTGGTGGCAGCTGATCGGCTTCATTCCGGTTCTCGGTTGGATCGTCATGATCTTTTGGTGTGTGCAACCATCTCAGGGTCAGAACCACTTCGACCAATGAACCAGCCCAGCAAGAGAGGGAACGACCACGGACGTCTTTGTCCCTGGGTTGTTCTTAACGACATCAGTTTTTACCCCTTGCCATCCTATGACGCTTGCCCTGCTCGCCGTTGCCGTTAGTTTGCCGCTCTTGGTATGGAGCGCCGACCGCTTTGTTGATGGATCAGCGGCTGTCGCTCGCCAATTGGGCATGCCCTCCCTGCTCATCGGTATGGTTATCGTCGGTTTCGGCACCTCGGCCCCGGAGATGGTGGTGTCAGTGCTCGCCGCCTGGCAGGGCAGTCCGGGGCTGGCCCTGGGTAACGCCTATGGTTCGAATATTTTTAATATCGGAATGATCCTTGGTATAACGGCCCTAGTCAGACCGCTCACCGTTCGCTCCACCGTTTTGCGCCAGGAACTGCCGTTGCTCACCCTGGTCACTGTTGTCGCCGCTTGGCAGCTCTGGGACCAGCAGGTCAGTCGGGAGGAGGCAATAGTGTTGCTGACACTTTTCGCCGGCTTGCTGCTTTGGTCGGTTCGCCAAGGCTTGCGGCAGGGAGGCGATGCCTTGGCCGGAGAAATGGAACAGGAATTGAGCAGCCACCCCATTCCCATGAAGCGGGCGGTTTTCTGGATGGTGGTCGGGTTGTTGCTCCTCCTTGTCTTCTCTCGCATTCTTGTGTGGGGAGCGGTACAGATTGCCGTGACCCTTGGCATCGACGACATGATCATTGGCCTGACCATTGTCGCTGCCGGCACATCCCTGCCCGAGTTGGCCTCTTCGATCGCCGCGGTGCGCAAGGGCGAAGACGATATCGCCCTCGGTAACATCATCGGTTCCAACCTCTTCAACACCTTGGCGGTGGTCGGCTTGGCCGGGGTCATTGCCCCCCCGATGCAGGTGGGACCGGAAGTCTTTACCCGGGACCTCGTGGTGATGTTTGTCTTCACCGTCTCCTTGTTCCTGATCGGCTTCGGCTTTGGCAGGCCGGGACGGATCAACCGCTATGAGGGCGTGGTCCTTTGTCTTGGCTACGTCGCCTATACCGCCAACCTGATGCGTGGCTTGCTCTAGCGGCCTGATCGGATTGTGGCCTGCTGCCGTCTGCTGCTTTTCTTACCGAAAAGTTCTTGTCTTTGTGACCTTCCCAGCCTATCTTTTGCCCAGGTAGAGAGGCGTGCGGAAAAGGTATCGGATCTTTCGCTCTGGGGGTGACACATGGCCAAGGAAAAATCTGCATGGGACCAGATTCCCTCCCTTGAGGGGCTGGAAGTTGATTGGCAATACGCGCCGGAGAATCCGCTGGGCAAGAGGTCGTGGTTGCGCATGGCCGACAAGGAACTCCTTGAACTCCTTGGAGTAAAGCGCATTCCCGTCAAGATTGTCTCCAAGAATTTCGAAGAGACCGGGATCCTGCTTGATGTCAGCCAGGGGGGGTGCAGCGTCGTGCTGAGGGCGCGATTGACCGAAGGACAGATGCTCAAACTTGGCTTCATGCTCGGCAAGGAAAAGGTGATCAGTAAGGCGATGGTTAAAAATGTTGCCAGCCGGGCCGGCGGTTTTCGCACCGGCGTCGCCTTTGTCGAGTTGGAAAAAGCCATGCAAGACTTTATTGGCGGACTCATGTCATCGAAAGTCTTGCAAAAATCGCTGTAGTAAATTTGCCACAGATCAAGGAGCAGGCATGAACAGAAGACATTTCGTGCGCCAAGTGTTGTTATGGTCTGCTGGATTGTACGTTGCCGTTCCAGCCCTTGATCTGCGCGAGCTGATTGCCGCTCCACCACCCCCGGTGCTCGGGGTGGCCAGCGGTACCGATTATGTGCGGGCGGTACGCCAGGCCGTGGATGCCTTGGGCGGCATGGGGCAGTTCGTCAAACCCGAGGCCCGGGTGGTGATCAAGCCGAACATCGGTTGGGACCGTAGCCCGGAGCAGGGGGCCAACACCCATCCCCTGGTGGTACGCGCCTTGGCCGAAATGGCCCTTGAGGCCGGGGCCGGGGCGGTGCGCGTCTTCGACCATACCTGCAACGAGAAGCGGCGCTGCTACAGCAACAGCGGCATGAACGCAAGTTTGTTCCGGTCGACATTCGCGACGGCAAATCGCTCAAGCGCTGGGAGATCTACCAGGATGTGTTGACCGCCGATTGTTACATCAATGTCCCGGTGGCCAAGCACCACGGGCTGAGTCGCCTCAGTCTCGGACTGAAGAATGTCATGGGGGTGATCGGCGGCAATCGCGGTAAGCTGCACCACAATCTCGGCCAGGAACTGGCCGATCTGGCCACGGTGATCCGGCCGACGCTGACGGTCATCGACGCCACCCGCTTGCTGCTGCGCAACGGTCCGCAGGGGGGGAGGGTCGAGGATGTCAAGATCGCCGACACCGTTATCGCCTCCGCCGATGCGGTGGCCGCCGATGCCTATGCCACCACCCTGTTCGGCTTGAAACCGGAAGAGATCGACAGCACCGTGGCGGCGTACCGCATGGGACTGGGGGAAATGGACCTGCAGCGTCTGACCGTGCGAACCATGAGGGCATGAAGACGGTCTCGGCTCGGCAAAGAAGACCATCTTTTGTTCGTTGGCTCCTGTTGCGGCGCTTCAGTCAGTTTGGTTTTCTCGCCCTCTTCCTGGTGCTGTTCATCAACACCGACTACAACGGCACCGACCAGCTCGACCAGGCGGTTAATATATTTTTTCGCCTTGATCCCTTTCTGGCGGCCTGCGTTATTCTGGGTATCAAAGGGGTAGTGGTGTTGATGCTGCCCTCCCTGGCGGTGCTGCTTGCCTCCCTTATCTTCGGTCGTGCCTTTTGCGGCTGGCTGTGTCCGATGGGAACGCTGCTCGACCTGGTATCCAGGGCGATGCCGAAAAGGTTGAGTGCAAACCGTACCCTGTGGCCACGCCTGCCCCTGTCACTGTTGCTCTTTACGCTGATTGCCGCCCTTGGCGGGTTTACTGCTGCCGGATTTTTCGACCCCTTCTCCCTTCTCGTGCGCGGTCTGGCCCAGGCGGTTTATCCCATGTTCCATGTTTTCAACGTGGAGTTGTTCAGCTTCACCTACGACCATCTGCCGCCGGCCATCAACCTGGTCACCGAACCGCTTTATCAATTCTTGCAGGCCACCGTGTTGCCGGCAGGGAGCAAAGTCTTTTATCTTGCCTTCTTGTCGCTGGCCATGTTGCTGGGGGTATTTTTTCTCGAGGGGGTGCATCGTCGTTTTTTCTGTCGCAATTTTTGCCCCCTCGGGGCGATGCTGGGAACGGTTGCCAGGGTTTCTCCGCTGGTTGGCCGGGGCGGCAGCGAGGCATGTGGCTCCTGCCGCTTGTGCGCCAGTATCTGTCGCATGGGGGCCATCGACGAAGGTCGCGCCATCGCCCGCGATCGCTGCAATCTCTGCTACAGCTGCGCTACCGTTTGTCCCCGGCAGGTCATAGAGTTTTCCTACCGCCTGCCCTCGGCGGCATCCGCGTCGGGTCCGGCGATTTCCCTCTCCCGGCGACGCTTTGTGTCACTCGCCCTGCTTGGTGTGACCATGTCGGCGGTGAAACGAGTCGAGGCGGCGGCCAAGGTACCCGACCCACTCCTCATTCGCCCGCCCGGCGCCCTGGCGGAAAAGGAGTTTCTTTCCCGCTGCGTCCGCTGTGGAGAATGCATTCAAGTGTGCATCGGCAATGCCCTTCATCCGGCATTGCTGCAGGCTGGAGTGGACGGGATGTTCAGCCCGATCCTTGCCGCCCGCATCGGCTACTGCGAATTCAACTGCACCCTGTGCGGCCAGGTGTGTCCCAGCGGAGCGATCACTGCTCTCACCCAGAGGGAAAAGCACCGGGTCAAGATTGGTCATGCCTGGTTCGATCACGACACTTGCCTGCCCTACGTCAAATCCATTCCCTGCATGGTCTGCGAGGAGCACTGCCCGACCCCGGAAAAGGCCATCCGCTTTAAGGAGGTATCGGTGACCGGGGCAAACGGTCAAACGGTCAACCTGCGACAGCCCTACGTCGTCGATGAATTGTGCATTGGCTGCGGCATCTGCGAGACCAAATGCCCCCTGCCGGGCAGGGCGGCAATTTACATAACCAGCGCCGGGGAGCATCGCCACGGCCATGAGTTGCCCTGGCGTCAGGGTGGATATGGGGGCTAATTGCCGAAAGAGAGGACAGAGCACATGCTTAACCACTACCCATCCCGAATTGTCGTGGGTGCGGAAACACGCTTAAGGAGCGTTGGCGCCTGCCGCGACTGCGGGCAGCCGCCGGGAGCGGTGCACTCCCCTGGCTGTGCAAGCGAAGAGTGCCCAGGATGCGGCGCCTTGCTTATCGGTTGCGCCTGCACCTGTCTGTCGCCTGGCGAGGGCGAGCGAATTATCAAGGCGCTGCGTGATTCCTTTGCTTGTCCGGAGGATGCCCTGCAGGTGGTCATGGGCTCGGAGAGGGGCGCGGAGCGATCGTCCTACCTCGTCCATGCCGCCATGCACGCCCTTTATGACCAGCTTCCGCCCACAGCCCGGGCCGAGCTGCAACGCCATTTTTCCTTGCGCTATCCCACCCTGGTGCCTCTGCTGCGGGACGGTCACGGCAACGGCTACTATACCGCCGAACAGCTCGCCGTTGCCCTTGATATTCCCCTGGCTGAGGTGCAGCAGCGCATCGAGGCGATGGTCGATGCCGGCCAGGGGATCCGTTTCGCCGACGGCATTGTGGTGGAGAAAGTCAATTGAACCGACAATCCCGGCCGACACGCCAATCCCTTCCAAACCCACCCGGCTGCTGAGCTGCCTCCATGGCGATCATCGAAGAAATCGTTCGCGGTGTGGTGCAGCGGGTCACCTACCATAACAGCGAGACCGGCTGGTCGGTGTTGCGTCTGGCCCCCTTCGATCGTCCCATGGAAATGGAGACGGTCACTGTTCACCAGACTCGGGTTTTTGCCGGAGCCACCATGGAATTTCATGGCTGCTGGACGGTGCACCGCCAGTTCGGCCGCCAGTTCAAGGCCGATCGGGCCATAGAACTGAAACCGGCGACGGCGGCGGCCCTCGAAAAATATCTTGGCTCAGGGCTGATCGAGGGTGTCGGGCCGAAGACCGCAGGCAAAATTGTCCGCCACTTCGGGGAACGCACCCTTGAAGTATTTGAAAACGATATCGATAAGTTGCTTGGTATTACGGGCATCGCCGAAAAAAAACTGGCGATGATCAAGGAGGCCTGGCATCGCCACCGCATGGTGCGCGAGGTGATGATGTTCCTCCAGGGTCATGGCATTTCCACCCTGTTTGCGGTGCGCATCTATCAAAAATATGGCGATGCGGCCATTGCCACGGTCAGCGACGACCCCTACCGTCTCGCCGCCGACTTCTATGGCATCGGGTTTTTTTCCGCGGATAAAGTGGCCTTGAGTCTCGGCTTGGCGCCTGACAGCGACAGGCGTTTGGCGGCTGCCGTTCGTCACGTCCTCTCCGCCGGTCGTGAGCAAGGGCACTGCTATTTGCTGCAGGAGCAGATCCGTGCCGAGGTCGAGCTCTTGCTGCATCTCAACCCAGGCGAGCGGCTGCCGACCCTGCTAAATCGCATGGCTGCGGAGCACCAGCTCATGGTGCGTTTGCTGGCCAGCCGGGATGGTGCGGAAACAATCGGATATTATTCGAAATCACTCTACTACGACGAGCTTTTTGTTGCCAAAGCGGTGACTGCCCTGGCCCGACCGATGATGGTTGACCAAGGCTTTGTCGAGCGCTGGCTCGATGCCTATTGCCGCAGCCGCTCCATAAAGCTCAGCCCGGAGCAGGGGGCTGCGGTGCGGGCCATTGCCGCCTGCGGCTTTGCTGTGCTCACTGGTGGACCAGGCTGCGGCAAGACCACCACCACCGAAGTCATTGTTCGCCTTTTCGACCACCTCGGCCTGAAGGTGGTGCTGGCTGCCCCCACCGGCAGGGCGGCGCAACGCATGGCCGAGGTCATCGGCCGCGAGGCCAAAACCCTGCACCGCTTGCTGGAATGGCGAGGCGGCGCCTTCCAGAAAAACCAGGAGCAGCCCTTGGCCGCCGATGTCTTGATCGTCGACGAGTGCTCGATGCTCGACATCTCGCTGACCGCATCCCTGCTCAAGGCGGTGCCGCCCGGTTGCCGAGTGTTGTTCATCGGCGACGCCGATCAACTGCCGGCAGTGGGTGCGGGCAACGTCCTCGGCGACATTATCGTCTCTGGGGCGGTTGCGGTGTTCCGCCTCTCCCGCATCTTTCGCCAGGCGCAGAGCTCAAAGATCGTCGAGTTCGCCCATCAGCTCAACCGGGGCATTTTGCCGCGTATCGATTCCCCCTTCCACTCTCCGCAGCTGTGGCGGGAGCGCGTCGACTGCCTTTTCCTCGACTCCGACGAGGCCACCCAGGAGCAGCTCGACTTTATCGGTCGGGTGAAACGGCTGTATCGCTCCGAGCTCTCACCGCCCTCGCAAGCGGATGATGACAGCGGTTTCTACGAGTTTCGCACCGAGGAGCGGCTGCTCTCCGCCTACGAGCGTGATTTCGAGATTCCCCAAAAGTTCCGCCATGTCGATCTCGAACTGTTGCAAGCGGCAGCCAAAGGGGTGGAGGAACTCAAGGCGATGGCGGCCAGGGTGCATCCCTGGTCGACCCTGCACTACAGTTTGACTGCGGTGGAAACGGTGGTCCGCCTTTATCGGGAGTGGATTCCCAAGTACCATGGCGCTGATACCGAGATCCAGATTCTGGCGCCGATGACCCGCGGCAGCCTCGGTACCGCAAGTCTCAATCGGGTCGTGCAGGAGGCGGTCAACCCCCCTGGCCCCGGCAAGGCACAACTGCAGGTAGGGGAACGGTTGTTCCGCGTTGGCGATCGGGTCATCCATCGCCGCAACAACTACGAGCTGAACGTCTTCAACGGCGATATCGGCCGGATCCGCGACATCGATAACGTCGCCTTGAGCTGTGTGGTCGAATTTTCACCCGATGGCCGCCTGGTTCACTATCAGCAGGACGACATCCTCGAACTCGACCTGGCCTACGCCATCACCATCCACAAGTCCCAGGGCAGCGAGTTTGCGGCGGTGATCATCCCGGTGTTGACCCAGCATTTCAAGATGCTTTTTCGCAACTTGGTCTACACCGGCCTGACCAGGGCGCGCCGTCTGGCGGTCTTCGTCGGCAGCCGCCGTGCTCTCGCCATGGCAGTGCGCAACGTGGACACAGCCAAGCGGCAGACCGCCTTGGCCATGTTGCTGGCGGAGGTTGGAGACCTGAGGCGATAGAGCTCTGGCCATGCTTTTTCTGGCCTTGTTGGTTGCACCCAAGGATGCTTGCAATTACAGTGTCGGCAAAGTCTTTCACCGCTTGATGGAGGCGAGGATGTATCTTTGTGTGGATTTTGATGGAACGGTGGTCGACCACCGCTATCC
>CAYSON010000066.1:0-1002 GCA_964432635.1 uncultured Desulfopila sp. | reverse complement strand
CCGGAGATTGGCGCGGCTGCGCCGGGGGCCATTTCCTGGCTGAAAAAACTACAGCGTCACGGCGCCAGGATCATTCTCTTTACCATGCGCTCCGATACCCAGGCTGGTGGTGATCTGCTGCGCCAGGCGGTGCACTACCTCGAGGATAACGGCATCAAACTCTACGGAATCAATCGCAATCCCGATCAAGACAGTTGGACCACCAGTCCCAAGGCCTACGGCGATGTTTATGTCGACGATGCCGCCTTCGGCTGTCCCCTCACTCATCCCAAAGGGTTCGCCCGGCCTTGCGTTGACTGGAAGGTGGTCGGTCCGGCCCTTGAACACCTTTGTCTCAGCCGGCGTTGAATATCTCGCCACGCTCTCTTTTGCACCCTAGAAATTCGTTTTTTTGCATCGTTCCCCCTTGTCCGTGGATTGCCGCAGGTTTGTCAGGTAAAGGTCGAGGGCGGCAAACAGCTCCCCAGCTATAGCGAGATTTCCGGCCTTGACCGTCTGAGACAGATCGTGGACCAGCGAGCCCAGCTTGTGCAATCCGAACATGCCGGCGACGCCTCGCAAACTGTGGGCCTTGTCGTAGAGCTCCCGATGGTTGCGGCTCTCCAGGGCCAGGCGCATGGCTCCTAGGTCTTCACTGACGGTGGAGATCAGGGCCGGGAGCAGCTCGCGCAGCCCCTCGGGGATATCCGCCGGTCTGTCCGCCTCAAGGCAAAAGCCGATGGCCTTGTTACCGAGCTGCTGGGGGAGTGGTGCCCCTTTTTTGCGCACGGCGTGGCGATAGATGGCCTGCAGCAGATCCCTCTTGGAGAAGGGCTTGCTCAACACCCCGTCGAAGCCGATCTGCACAATGCTCTTTTGCTGCTCGTGAAAGGCATGGGCAGTGATCGCCAGGATTGTTTGCCGGGGCATGATCCCTTGCAACTCAAATTGGCGGATCTGTTTGGTGGCGGTGAGGCCATCCATCACCGGCATGCGGATATCCATGAGAATGATATCGTAGGC
>CAYSON010000065.1:0-10786 GCA_964432635.1 uncultured Desulfopila sp. | reverse complement strand
TCGACCTGCTCAATGAAAAATTTGCTGTTGCTCGGAAAAACAAGGCTGAACTCCTTGCTGATCCCGCCGGCCTGCGGGCAATCCTTGCCAAGGGAGGCGCCAAGGCACGCGCCAAGGCGGTCGTGACCCTTGATGTGGTGCGCGATCGGGTCGGACTCAAATATTGAAGGAGCATGTGACATGACCTACGGAATTTCCAGGGACGAGGCGCTGACGCTGCTGCATGCCCACCTCAAGGCCGAGCATCTCGTCAACCACTCACTGGCCTCGGAGGCGGTGCTGCGTGCCGCCGCCGCTCGTCTGGGTGGGGATGTCGAGCTCTGGGGATTGAGCGGTCTCCTCCACGATCTCGATTCCGAAAGCCACCCCGACCTGGCGGTGCACACCCGTGGCACGGTGATGATACTCAAGGAGCGGGATGTCGATAGGCAGATCGTCGAGGCCATTCGCCTGCACAATCTCAGCGCCTGGCCGGGGGAGCAGCGCAGCACCATCTTGCACTACGCTCTCGCCGCCGGGGAGACCATCACCGGCCTGATTGTCGCCGCCGCCCTGGTAATCCCCGAAAGAAAGTTGGGCCTGGTCAAGGCCAAGTCGGTGCAAAAGCGATATAAGGAAAAGGCCTTCGCTCGGGGCGCCGATCGGGAAATCATCGCCGAGTGCGAGTTGGCCGGTATTCCTCTTGCCGAGTTCTGCGCCATGAGCCTTGCGGCGATGCAAGAGATCGCCGGAGATATCGGCTTGTAGAAACGGTTGCCAAATTCTCTTAATCTTTCTAGTGCCATGGTTATGACCCTTCTTCACATCTTGAAACGTTTCCGGTCGTTATCCCTGCTGTTTACCCTTCTTCTCGTTTTCAGCGGTTGCGCCCACAAGGCCGACATTGAGCCGGAAGAACCCCATCATCTCGTCATTCTTGGCGACCCGCATCTGCCGGGCCGGGATGTCGCCAAAAAGGAGAAAGTGGTGCAGACCATCAATTCCTGGAGCGATGTCGAGATGGTCATCGCCGTCGGCGACATCTGCGCCGATTTCGGCACCGATGAGGAGTTCTCCTTTGCCCAGAGCTTTTTCGCCAAGCTCCACGCCCCCTTCTTCGCCATCACCGGCAACCACGACTATTTTTATGCCGATCCGCAGGTCAGCGGGGGGCAGCTGATGGCTGGCAGCCGCGAGGTTCAGGAGAGAAAACTGGCCAAGTTCCGGGGCACCTTTGGTCTGCCGATTCACTACTACAGCAAATATGTTGGTGATTATCTCTTGGTCTTCCTCTCCGCCGATCACGCAACCTTTCTCTCCGCTCTGTCCGAAGCGCAGCTGGCTTGGCTGCGCCTTGAGCTCGCCGCCAACGCCAGGACGCCGACCATCGTCATCTTTCACGGGCCGCTCAACAACACCCTGCGCAACTATCGTCACTGGATCAATACCCCGAATTTCGTGGCTCAGCCGGTGGAAGAGATCGACAAGATCCTCAAGGACAATCGCCAGGTTTTTATGTGGGTCTCCGGTCACACCCATACCCCGCCCAGCGAGGAGAGCTATGCCTCAGCGATCAATCTTTACGATGGCAGTATCACCAATATCCATAACAAGGATATGAACCGCAGCCTCATTTGGACCAATTCCCTCTATTTGTATGAGGATAAAGTAGTGGTCAAGACTTACAGCCATGAGGAAAACGGCTGGATGCCCGGGCTGGAACGAACTATCGAAACGCCGGATTTGTGATTGTTGAGAATGAACCGGCGGCATGGCGGTGTGGTCTGCACTTGACCACCAGGGAGAAACTGCAAAAAAGGGCGGGTCGCTTTATGGCGGCCCGCCCTTTTTTGTGAAAGGAATATCTCGCATCATTGATCGGCAAGCAAGGCTCTGCCTTTTTCCTTTCGTCCCCGCCGGGTGAAAAAGCGGATGACGAAGACAAAAAAGAGGGGAATGAAGACTACTGCCAGAACGGTGGCTGAGATCATCCCTCCGAGGACACCGGTGCCGATGGCATGGCGGCTGTTGACCCCGGCGCCGGTGGAGATCGCCAGCGGCAGAACGCCAAGCATAAAGGCCATCGAGGTCATAAGGATCGGGCGCAGGCGTTGCCGGCTGGCCTTGACGGTCGATTCGAGCAGATCCCTGCCCTTGTCGTAGCGGCGCTTGGCGAATTCGACGATGAGAATGGCGTTCTTGGCCGACAGGCCGATGGTGGTCAAGAGGCCGACCTGAAAGTAGACATCGTTGTCAAGACCCCTGGTGTAGGTGGCGAGCAGGGCGCCAAGCACCCCGATGGGCACCGCCAGCATCACCGCAAAGGGCACCGACCAGCTCTCGTAGAGGGCAGCCAGGGAGAGAAAGACCACCAGCAGCGAGATGGCGTACAGT
Organism: uncultured Desulfopila sp.; assembly: GCA_964432635.1. GTDB lineage: Bacteria > Desulfobacterota > Desulfobulbia > Desulfobulbales > Desulfocapsaceae > Desulforhopalus_A. The sequence continues at coordinate 8,413 of CAYSON010000065.1, read as the reverse complement.
CCCGGGGCCTGGCTGCCAGCGCGCATCTCCTGGAAGGAGGCGCCGGTCCATTCGTAACCGATGCCGGCGGGAAGGGAGGCGATCATCTTGTCGATTACTTCCATGGCGTAGCCGCTTGACTTACCGGGAGCCGCCTCGCCGACAATTTCCATCGCCGGGGTACCGTTATAGCGCTCAAGACGCGGCGAGCCGAAGCTCCAGTGGCCGCGGGTGAAGGTGGAAAAGGGCACCATCGCCCCGGTGTTGTTGCGCACGAACCACAGCCCCAGGTCCTCTTGCTGCATGCGGAAGGGGGCGGCCGCCTGCAGGTAAACCTTCTTGACCCGTCCTTGATGAAGGAAGTCGTTGATATAACTCGATCCCCAGGCAATCGACAGAGTAGTGTTGAGTTCGGCCAAAGAGATACCCTGAGCCATGGCCTTTTCGTAGTCGATATCAAGGTTGTATTGCGGGCTGTTTTCCATGCCGTTGGGACGCACCCGGGTGAGTTCCGGGTTTTGGGTGGCCATGCCGAGCAGCTGGTTGCGCGCTTCGAGCAGCCGTTCCTGGCCGAGGCCGCCGCGATCCTGGAGAAAGAGGTTAAAGCCGGTGGAACTGCCCAGAGCGGGGATGGGCGGGATATTGAAGGCGAAGACGTTGGCCTCCTTGATGCGCATAAAGGTCCCCATGGCCCGGCCGATGATCGCCTTGACCCCTTGATCGGGACGCTGGCGCTTGCTCCAGTCGTGCAGCTGGGCGAAGACCAAGCCGACATTCTGGCCTTGGCCGGCGAAGCTGAAGCCGGCAACGGTAAAGGCCGACTTGACGTTCTCCTTCTCTTTTTCAAGATAATGGTTGCGAACCTGATCGAGTACCGCCTGAGTACGCTGGAGGGTGGCACCCGCTGGCAGTTGCACCATGGAGAGAAAGACCCCCTGGTCCTCTTCGGGGATGAACGAGGTGGGTAGCTTGGTGAAGAGAAAGGCGGTCCCCCCGATGAGCAGGAGATAGACCAGGGAGAAGCGTCCGACGCGTTTGATGACGTAGCCGACCACCCCCTTGTAGCGGTCGGCGTTGCGCTCGAAGAAGCGATTGAACCAGCCAAAGAAGCCCCCCTTGGTGGCATGGCTCCCCTTTGCAACCGGTTTGAGCAGGGTGGCGCACAGTGCCGGGGTGAGAATCAGGGCTACCAGCACCGAGAGCACCATGGCCGAGACGATGGTCAGCGAGAACTGGCGATAGATGGCGCCAGTGGAGCCGCCGAAAAAGGCCATGGGCACGAACACCGCCGACAGCACCAGGGCGATACCGACCAGGGCGCCGGTGATCTGGTCCATCGATTTGCGGGTGGCCTCGAGTGGCGACAACCCCTCCTCGTGCATGATCCGTTCGACGTTTTCGACCACGACGATGGCATCGTCGACCAGTAGGCCGATGGCCAGCACCAGCCCGAACATGGTCAGGGTGTTGATTGAGTAACCGAAGGCGGCCATGACCCCGAAGGTGCCGAGCAGCACCACCGGCACGGCGATGGTAGGGATCAGGGTGGCGCGGAAATTCTGGAGAAAGAGGTACATGACCAGGAAAACGAGGATGATCGCTTCAACCAAGGTCTTGGCTACCTCTATGATGGAGATCTTGATAAAGGTGGTGGTATCGTAGGGGTAGACCACCTGCACGCCGGCTGGGAAATAGGGGGAAAGTTCCTCGATCTTGGCCTTGACCGCCTGAGCGGTGGCCAGAGCGTTGGCGCCGGTGGCAAGCATGATCGCCATGCCCGCTGATGGCTGGTTATTAAAAGTCGACACCGCCGCGTAACTCTCGGCGCCGATCTCCACTTGGGCCACATCCTTTAGGCGAATCTGCGCCCCGTCCTGCTTGACCTTGAGGAGAATCTCGGCGAACTCCTCCGGCGAACTCATCATGGTGCGGGCCATCATGGTGGCGCTGACCTGCTGCCCGGGTACAGAAGGAGCGCCGCCAAGGCTGCCCACAGCCACCTGGTTGTTCTGGGCGCGGATCGCCGTTGCCACGTCGCCTGGCGTCATGTGAAAGCTGTTGAGTTTATTGGGATCAAGCCAGATGCGCATGGCATATTGGCTGCCGAAGATCTGGATCGAGCCGACCCCGGGGGTGCGGCTCAAGGGATCGCGAAGCGAGGTGACCATGTAGTCGCCGAGGTCGAAATTGGTCATCGCCCCGTCGGAGGAAATAAGTCCGACCACCATAAGGAAGGTGGTGTTCGATTTGTTGACTTGGATGCCCTCCTGCTGAACCGCCTGGGGCAACAGGGCCATGGCCTGCTGCAGCTTGTTCTGCACCTGTACCTGGGCGATATCGGGATTGGTGCCGGTGTCGAAGGTAAGGTTGATGGTGACACTGCCGGAGGAGGAACTCTCTGAGCGCATGTAGAGGAAATTGTCGAGCCCGGTCATGCTCTGCTCAATGATCTGGGTGACGCTGTTCTCGATGGTCTGCGCCGAGGCGCCGGGATATTTGGTGGTGATGCGGATCGACGGCGGGGCGATCTCTGGGTACTGGGAAATCGGCAGTTTTGCCACCGAGATGGCCCCGGCGAGCATGATGACGATGGCAATGACCCAGGCGAAGATGGGGCGGTCGATAAAGAATCTGGCCATGGCTCACTCCGATTTCTTGGCGGCGGGGGAAGGGGATGCGCCCGTCTGTTGCGGGGCGGAGATTTTTACCGTTGCCCCGGGCTTGATCTTCTGCAGACCGGAGACGATCACCTGCTCGCCCTCGGCGAGACCTTTGGCGATGACGATCTTGTCGCCGACGTTCTGCCCGGTCTCCACCGGTCGTGCTGCCACCTTGCTTTCATCGCCCACCACCATGACCATGGCCTGGCCGCGGGTATTGCGGGCAATGGCAGCCTGCGGCACGAGGATGGTTTGTTCTGCCCGTTCGCTGCTGAGCCGGGCGCGCACGAACATGCCGGGCAGCAACTCGTGTCGGGGGTTGGCGATTATGCCACGGATAATCACCGTCCCGGTGCCCTGGTCGACCGCAACATCGGAGAACTCGAGTATCCCATTCTCCCCGTAGAGGGAGTCGTCGTCGAGCACCACTCTGACCGAGGTGGTGAGGGGCTGCTCGCCGGCGGAAGGGCTGGTCGCAAATTTCTTTTTCAACTGCAGCAACTCGCCTGCCGACTGGCTGACATCGACATAGACTCGGTCAAGCTGCTGGATGACGGCGAGAGCTGTGGCCTGCTGGGCGGTGACCAGGGCCCCTTCGGAGATCTGCGATTTGCCGATGCGCCCGGCAATGGGGGCGATGACTCTGGTGTAGTCAAGGTTGATGCGGGCTTTCTGTACCGCGGCCTTGGCGGCCGCCACCTCGGCTAAGGCCTGCTTCCATGTGGCCTCGGCGTCGATCTGCTCCTGCTCGCTGACCGCCCGATTCTTGGCCAGCGCCTGGAAGCGCTGGTCGCGCAGGCGGGCCGAGTATTCAGAGGCCTCGGCCTTGGCCAGCGAGGCCTCGGCCCCGGCCAGAGCGGCCTGATAACTGGTGGGGTCGATCTGGTAAAGCAATTCCCCCGATTTCACTTCGCTGCCCTCGAGAAAGAGCCGTTTCTGCACGATGCCGCTCACCTGCGGACGTACTTCGGCGACGCGCAGGGCGGCGATACGACCAGGCAGCTCGACTGTCAGCGGCAACGGCTGGGAGGTGATGGCGATGGTGCCGACTTCCATGGGGGGTGGTGTCTTGGCGGAGCCTTGAGCTGGGGGACCTTGTGGTTTGTCCTTGCAACCTAAGAGCAGCAGGCCGGTCAGCAGGGACACGGCGAGTGGCATGATCAGACGGGTTGGAGCCATGGGTGTGTTTCCTTATGCAAAAAAAATCCTTGGGTGTACAGGCAAGAGTGACAATTGATCATCGCTTGATCGCATCCCAGAAGGCGTCGGTCAGCTGACGTTGCAGGTCATCATCGAGGTTGATGAAACCGAGAATGTGGTCGCGAACAGCTGCCGTTAACGGGCCGATAAAAAGGGCAAAAAGCAGCACAAGAGGGAGATTTTTGATGATACCCGTGCTTGCGCCTTGTTCCAGTAGACTGCGAATGGTTTCGACGCTGATCTCGGCGCTTGGCTTGGAAAAGATCTTGTCGCGTCGGAGTTCGACGCCATAGGGTGAATCGTAGAACTGCCCAAGGAACTTGAACTCGAGGGGGTGGGAAATAAAAAAGCGCATCAGGCCGATGAAATAATGATCAAGGCGGTGGCGAATGGATTTGCCTGAGGGGTAGTCCTGTTGCAACCGTTCATGAAGCCGGGCCTCCACTTCCTTATGCACCTCGACGATCAAGGCATCTTTGTCAACGAAATAGCGGTAGAGGGTGCCGGCCCCGACTCCTGCAGCAGCGGCGATCATCGCCGTCGGCGCGCCATGAAAACCGTTCTCGGCAATCAGTTCCATGGCGGCTTTGAGAATTTTGCTGCGTTTGTCGCTGGAAGTATTGGTAGGCATGGTTTGAGGAAGAGTATTAGCTGCGGAGTGAATGTTCAGTCCGTATCCTTTACCCCTCTCAGCCTCTGTTGTCAAGAGGATGAAAAACGGTTCTCTAAGGCAGATTGGTGCCTGCAGCCAAGGTTTGTAAAACCCCTCGCAGCAGAGACCAATCGTACCGAGCATTGTGAGTGCTTGAAGGGTACTGCTGTGTGCCGAAATGGTGGGGAGGTCATAATATTTTTGCAAAAACCGAATTCAGGAAATACCATCAAAAATGAGACGCCAACAACAGCAAACAGATGGAGAGCAGCTCCACCGATCTCCAACGTCTGGCACAGGACCTGAAGAAGATTGTCGGCAGCTTCAAGGTATGAGATGGCAAATATTGCAGAACTTCTTGAACATGCCAGGCGCCTTGGGGCCAGCGAAGCGGTGCTGCTTTTGACGGAAGAGCTGGTGATCAAGGAGGAGCTGGCGGCGCGCTGCCTGGAGCCGCGCTGCGACAACTATGGCCTGTCGCCAGGTTGTCCGCCCCATACCAGCGGGCCCCATGGTTTTCGGCAGTTGCTGACGGGTTATGAGTGGATACTGTTTTTTCACATAAAGGTGCCGGCTCATGTCCTCTACTCCAGCGGCAACCGCGAGCTTTTCCAACTCCTGCATGAGGTGGCGGCGGGCATCGAGGGAGAGGCTCATTATCTTGGCTGGAGCAGGGCGCGCGCCTTTGCCGGGGATTCCTGCAAACGGCTCTTTTGTGAGGAGCAGAAGGAGTGCCCAGCCTTGTCGCCGGGTGGGACTTGCCGCTTTCCGCAGCTGGCCCGTCCGTCAATGTCCGGTTACGGCATCGATGTTGGCCACCTCATGCGGCGGGCGGGATGGGATCAACGAATGGGCAAGCTAGCGGGGGACGGTGGGCAGGACGGGAACGCCTCGGTTTGCGGCCTGGTATTGCTGTATTGATGAAACTGCACCAGATGTAAAAGGCCGTTGCCGACTCCTGGCAACGGCCTTTTTGTCTATGATGGGCTGCCGCTTACTTGACGTTGACCAACTCGACGTCGAACACCATATAGGCGTTGGGGGGGATCGGGCCGCGGCCGGACGGGCCGTAACCGAGCTGCGGCGGGATGATCAGCACCCTTTTCTCACCTTTTTTCATGGAGAGTAGAGCCTCATCCCAACCCTTGATCACCTGACCCTTCCCCACTGGAAAGTCGATGGGTTGGCCGCGGTCGACGGAGCTATCGAATTTCTTGCCATTGAGGAGTTTGCCGGTGTAGTGCACCGAAACCATGGCGCCTTTGGAAGGCGTATCTCCCGAACCCTCGGCAACCACTACATACTTGAGGCCGGAAGGGGTGGTGACGGCATTGGGCCATTCCTTTTTAATTTGCTGTTGTTCCGCTTCGACAGCCGCCTGCTCTTTGGCCTTTTTACCTTTTTCAAAGCCTCCGAGCAGGGTGTCAAAGGCTTTCTGATCGGCCTTAAAGGCCTCGGCGGCCGCGCCGACGCGGAGTATTTCTACCGATTCGATGACATCGCCGCCGGCTATTTTATTGACGACATCTTGTCCTGCGACGACATGGCCGAAGACGGTGTGTTTGCCGTCGAGCCAGGGAGTGGCAACATGGGTGATGAAAAATTGGCTGCCGTTGGTACCCGGCCCGGCGTTGGCCATGGAGAGGATACCGGGGCCGGAGTGGGTGAGGCTTGGGTCGATCTCATCCGGGAAGGTGTAGCCGGGGCCGCCGGTACCGGAGCCTAGGGGGCATCCTCCCTGGACCATGAAGTCGGGGATGACTCGATGGAATTTCAAGCCATCGTAAAATTTGTCGCCTTTCATTTTGGCACCGCCACCCAGTTCCTTGGTACCTTCGCTGAGTCCAACGAAATTGGTCACGGTGAGAGGGGTCTTGGTGTATTCAAGCATGCAGACAATTGCACCTTTTTTGGTGTTGAATTGTACATACAGGCCGTCTTTGAGTTTGCTTTTGGTCATTGTAGCTTCTCCCGGAAGGGTTGAAAAGAGGGTTAAGAGTACTAATAAGGTGCAGATTTTATACATCGATTCTCCTTTGGCAATGGTAGTTGGTGAAATTATGGCGATATACCTGGAATCACATGTGTTTCAAGGGTGTGCCGGCAGCGGCGGCGTAGCGGTCAACTGCACCGTCAGGGTGTGCTCGTTTTCTCCTTTATCGCCCTGACGGCTGATGCGCACCACGGCGGTGTCGCCGGGACTGGCCTCAAGCAGTGCCAATTGCACGTCGCTAAGGTTGATAATGGCGCTGTCGTTGACGGTGAGCAGGACGTCACCCACCGCCAAGCCTGCAGCGGCAGCCTTGCCATGTGAGCTGATTCCGGAGATTTTTTGTCGTGACATGCCGTTATGGTTTTCCGTCTCCAGGGTGACGCCGATCTTGGCAGCTTCCGGCAAAGAGGCTTCCGCAGAGAGAAAATAAAAATCGGCGATTTTGTCAAGTGCCTCGATGGGTGGGCCGCCGCCAAGATTGGCCACCGAGGCCTGGTGAACTGCCACCCGGCGCGCCACCCGAGGTGGAATGCCGTTGTCCTTGCGGGTGTGCTGGTTGCCGGCCAGGACCACCAACCGTTGATCGGGGTGGTTGCGGACAAAGTCGGCAATATGCTCCGCCATGGTCTCGTCCCACAAGGCCTGGGCCTGGAGAAAACCGGCGGCCGAACCTTGGCCGAGCTTAGCATTCTGGTGCATACCGTGAGTGCGGCGCAGCCGCTCAGCATAACCGGGCAGGTCGAGGTCGCGGTCGACCGGCAGGGTGATGAGCATCGCCCTATCGAGTCCGTCCGTTCCGCCCTCGCGAAAGACCGTGGAGACGATGTCTTGTTCGAGATTGAGGCCGAGGATCCTGATCTTGCGCTCTTTGGCAAAAGTAACGAGATCGCGGTAGAGGCGCCAGTCATAACGCCACACTTGAAAATAGCGAGAGGCTTGCAAGAATTCCTTTTCGCTCATCTCCTCGTCAGAAAGCAGATAGCGATCAAGGCTTGCCTGCACCGCAGCCGGAAACATTTCCATGCCGATGGCCAGCCGAGGATCACGGCGATAGAGCGCCTCGATGACGCGCAGTTGCAGGAGATGATCGCCGTAATTGGTGTGGCTCTCGCCGAGATAGATGATTTTGGCATCGGCCAGCCGTTCCACGGTTTCGGCAAAGGAGGAGAGCCCAGAGGTGGCGCTTCCCGCCGGAAGCTCTTCCAGCTCGACGCGGATGCCATGCTGCGCAGGGCGTATGAGTTTTTGGAGATTGACCCCACCACTAAAGGACAGAAAGGAGTACTTGCCGTAGTGGCCAAGACGGCCAAGCACGGTACGATCTTTGTCGTCGGGTCCAACCTCGAGCAATACCGCGACATGGTCGGGTGAGAGGGGATTGCGCCGAACCTCGAGAGTCAGCCCGGCCGAGGCGGTTGCAGGGGGGCCAAAGAGCGATCGAGCAGGTGGTTGATCGGTGCCGAGAAAGAGCAGGTGGCCCTCCCCCAGTTGACCATTGCTTACCTCGGCGGCGGTGGTCACGGTCAACTCGTCGCCGAGTGAGTCGAGCAGCGGCTGATAGCGCTGACGGTCGGCTTCCCTGGCGAGAATGGCCAGACGCTTGGAGCCACCAAGAAAGCGTGACCAGGTCGGTACCGTCTCCTCAGGGGTAAGTTTTCGCAGGAAACTATGGTCGGGATCGATGGTTATTGCCGTCGGTCGCCTATCGAGACGGATAATCACCGGGGTGATCGTTTCGTTTATCTCCTTGGTCACGGTGATTTCCTGGCCGGGACTGGAGATGGTGAGCGGCACGAGCAGCGAAAAGGGAGCGGTGCTCTTTTGCTCCAGGGTGAAGGAGAGTTGCCAGCCGGTGGCGGTGGCGGTGACCTCGGCACCGGAGACGACCAGGTGAGGAATCTCGGTTCGGGTGAGGCGTTCTGTGAACCA
>CAYSON010000064.1:7332-10805 GCA_964432635.1 uncultured Desulfopila sp. | reverse complement strand
CCATCACTTTGATTTCTTTACGAATTCCGACGATCCTGTTTGTCTCCTGTGGGTGGGCGGTTGCGGTCTTGGTCCTGGCGTGAGCGGTAATGGCCTGTTGCTCAGGACCGCATCCCCGAGATCCGGGGCAAGATAATTCCCCTTCCCATGCCCTGCGGCGGGGAGGAAATCCGCGTAGGGGCATGGGGAAAGGAGAAGCGTTTTCGATCAGAGGATATAGGGAACCTTCAAGTTATAACCTTTGTAAACGATGTAGCTTTCCACTGTCTGCACGTCCTCGACCCGGGCCACTTGCTCGGTGATGAACTCGAGCAGATTGTAGCCTGGACCCAGCAATACCTGAAGAATGATGTCATAGCGCCCGGTAACGATGGCGGCCGAAACCACCCCACGCAACCTACTGAATTCTTCGCCTTTTTTCTGCAATTCCATGCTTTTCAGCTTGACCCCGAGATAGAGCAAGTTATGGCCATCGAGCGCATCAACCTGCACCGTCCCGGAAAATGTAAGTATCCCCTCTTCGCTCAGCTTACTTACGCGACTGCGCACCGTGTTCTCGGTGATCGACAGATCGTCGGCAATGAGTTTGAAGGATTTGCGCCCGTCTTTGAGGTGGCGAAGAATACGGATATTGGTGTCGTCGATTTCCATGGGAGCGGCAAAACGGTCAGGCAAACGCGGCTAAAGGACCATCGGAATATGTTTACTGCAATTTTTTTAATATGTATTTATGATAATGTCAAAATAAAAATGTAATATTTCGCATTTCATCATTTCACCCACCTGCTCTTTCAAGGATCAAAGCACCTCCATCGAACGAACCGCCTTGCCCGGCGTGGCAACAGCTGTGTTTGACTTTTGAAAAAAGCTCGGCGCTAGCGGGAAAACAGTGGAAGGATGCGTGACCGGCGACAAAAGCGCCTGGCGTGATGGGAAAAATCTGATCGGGAGAGGGGCTTAATAAGGTGCGTTTTGCCAAGCTGAGGCACCTGCTTGAGTAGCCCTGTGGCAACATTGAAGTGGATTTCCGAGCAAGCGGCTAAACCTCCCCTTCTTTCCCGCCTTGTCCAAGGTAGCCACCAGCCCTGCCGGCAGCGACGGCAGGCGCTGTGCCACCATCACCCTTTCCATGGCAGCCACGTTCCGACAGGGCGGCAGCCGTCCCTGCACAGGAACTGCACACCGTACCACCGCTCTCATGGCACATACCGGTAAGACCATGTTTCCCGTGGCGCTGATGTCGCTTGCAGTAGCTCAGCCACAGGATGGCGGCGACGATAACCATAAAAGTAATAAGCAGTGTCATTGCAAAAGTGACCATATGTGACTTGATAAGCATGGCTGAGGGAGTCGGCAACCGTATCCGGCAGTTTCAGAACGTTCTCGTGGGCCCTGGCGTTACGGCAACTCCACCGCCCAGGTGTCGAGCGGCGGAATGGTCGACACCATCTTCTGCTGCCGCAAGAATTCTGCAAAGCGGAGATAGCGGTGACGATCGAGGGCACCCGGCCGCAGGGCGAAACGGGCCAAGGTATCACGCCAGGCGCGACGATTGAGCTCGTCATCAAGGTGGCTGCGACCGTGGCCGACAAAAAGCGCCCAGCTCTCCTCGGGGTGGTTGATCAAATAGTGGACTCCCTGTTCGAGGGCATCAACAAAGGCCCGCAACCGAGGGTCGCCAACCTTGTTACGGGCAGCAACCAGGATCAATTCGTCATAGAGCGGAACCCCGTACTCCTCGACCAGAAAGGCCCGCCCCGGCCGCTTTTGCATATCCATCTGGTTGAGCTCGAAGTTGCGAAATGCACCGACCACCCCGTCGACCTGGCCGCTGAGTAGGGCCGGGGCGAGCGAGAAATTGACGTTGATCAGCTCGACCTCGCTGAGTTTCACTCCTTCACGCTGGAGCATGGCCTGCAACAAGGTGGTTTCGAAGCCGCCCACCGAATACCCGATCTTTTTGCCCTTGAGTCCAGCTGGCGTGGTGATGCCGCTGTCGGCGGTAACCACCAGGCAGTTGAGCGGGGTGGCGATAAGTGTAGCGATCCGCGTCAAGGGCAAGCCCTGTTCGACCTGAACCTGGTGCTGATATTGGTAAGAGATAGCGATATCAGCCTTGCCGGCGGCCACCAGCTTGGGCGGATCGTTGGGGTTGGCCGGAGCGATCAGCTCGACCTCGAGACCGCGCGCGGCGAACATCCCCTTCTCCAGGGCCACATAAAGCGGAGCATGGTCGGGATTGACATACCAGTCGAGGAGCACGGTGAGTCGTTCCCCGGCGCCAGCCAAGCCGGGAAGGAGGAAGGCGAACAGCAGGGCGGGAATAACAATGAGCATTTTTTTCATGGTTCAATCCTTTTGTTCCGGCTCCCAGTAGACCAACCTTGCCATAAGACAATCAACAGCGAACCACATCATCAGTGAAAACGAAGCGAGGAGTGCCAGGGCGGCGAACATCTCCGCAATCTGCATGCGACCGTTGGCGTGGAGCATGTAATAGCCCAATCCACCGCTTGATCCGACCCACTCCCCAACCACCGCGCCGATCGGCGCCACCGCCGCCGCCATCCGTACCCCGGCGGCCAAGGCCGGCAATCCATAGGGAATGACCAAACGACGCAGCACGGCGGATCGGTCCGCTCCCATGATCTGGGCAAGATCGAGCAGTTCCTGCGGCGTCCGCCGCATACCCTGGTAAAACGACGAGGCCACCGGAAAGAAGATGATCAGCAAGGCCATGACCACCTTCGAGCCCATGCCATAGCCGAACCACAACACCAAGAGTGGCGCCAGGGCAAATACCGGCAGGGCCTGACTGATCACAATCAGGGGCTGGAGCCAGCAACGCACCAGGGTTGAAGCGATCATCGCTACCGCACAGGCAGCCCCAAACAGGGTCCCGAAGAAGAGGCCGACCACAATTTCAGTTGCGGTTATGGCCAAATGATGGAGCAGTTGGGGAAAGTTGTCGACCATCGCAATAACCACCGGCCATGGCCCAGGAAGGATATAAGAGGGCGGCGCGGTCACGATCACAAGGAGCTGCCAGAGCAACACGATCAGGCCGATCGACAAGATAAAGCTGAGTTGAGCAGCTTGCCTGCTCAAACGAAACTTATGCCCTTGCGGTATAAAACGGGGTTTCATGGCAGATCATCCTCCATCACCAAGGCGAGCAAGTCCGCATGAAGGCGGGCAATATCGACGCCGCCCACCGCCCGCGGCGGTTGCCCCGGCGGTTTTAGACACGCCGCAACCCGCAACGGACGGCCGGAAAGGACGATAATAGCATCGGCGAGGCGCAACGCTTCGAGGGGGTCATGGGTGACCATGACCACCGTTTTCCCGCAAATCATGGTTGCCGCCAAATTCTGCAAACGCTGGCGATTGAGGGCGTCGAGGCCCGAAAACGGTTCGTCCATGAGGACAATGGGGCGATTCTCAAGCAGGGTGCGCAACAGTGCGCCACGCTG
>CAYSON010000064.1:2556-7322 GCA_964432635.1 uncultured Desulfopila sp. | reverse complement strand
ATACCACCAGAAAGCATCCCCGGCAACTGCTCGCCGGCCTCGGCCAATCCGGCCCTGCCCAACAGAGCGTCTGCCCGTCGGACCATAATTTCACTGCGCTGGCCGCGTAGGGTGGCACCGAGGAGAAGATTGTCGCGTAGGGTCAGCCATGGCAGGAGCAGATCCTCCTGCCCCATCCAGGCGCAGCGGCATGTGCCGGGATCCGGATCGATCACTACACGGCCAGCGTCCGGCGCCGGTCCTATCCCGGCGATCAGTCTCAGCAGGGTCGACTTGCCGCAACCGCTTGGTCCGAGCAAGCAGGTGGTCCGACCACCCTCAAAACGAAGCGACAAGCGGTGAAACAGCTGCCGCCCACCAAGACTCAAGGAAACACCGTCGAGAACAATGGCCGGGGCAGGTTGACCGGGCAGCACCGAGTAATCTGGGTCGAACGGCTGCACCACCTTACCAGAATCCATGGAAATGGTGCACCGGCCCATGCCCGGCGCCAAGCCGATAATCGGCCCCGGCGGCAATGGCGGCGCTGATGTATGCCTTGGCGGCATGCACCGCCTCGAAAACCTTCAGCCCCTTGGCAAGATGCGCCGCCACCGCCGACGACAGGGTGCAGCCGGTGCCGTGGTTGTTGGCGGTGACGATGCGTTTTCCGGGAAGAACGATCGCTTGCTGCTCGGCGCCCAGAAACAGGCAGTCATCGCTATCAACTCCCTCGAGATGCCCGCCCTTCACCAAGACATTGGCGCAGCCGAGTTCGGCCAAGGCCCGCGCCGCCGAAGCAATCCCCTCCTCGCCGGCGATTCTGCGCCCGAGGAGCACTTCGGCTTCCGGCAGGTTGGGGGTGAGCAGATCTGCCAAGGGCACCAGATAACTCTTGAGGGCATCGATGGCCTCCTCCTGCAACAGTTTGTCGCCGCTCTGGGCGATCATCACCGGATCGAGGACAATATTGCCCACCCCATGACGCCGCAGGCCTTCAGCCACCTCGGCGATCAACTCCGGGGAAAAGAGCATGCCGATCTTGACCGCGTCGCAACCGATATCAGAGAGCACCGCGTCCATCTGCGCTCGCACAAAGGCCACCGGCACCGCATGAATCGCCGTAACGCCTTGGGTGTTCTGGGCGGTCAGGGCGGTGATCACCGACATCCCGTAGCACCCACAGGCGGCAAAGGTCTTGAGGTCGGCTTGAATACCGGCACCTCCGCCACTGTCGGAGCCGGCGATGGTCAGCACCCGCACATAGGTTTTCAGGTCGTTCATAACGATTTATCCTCCTTGGCGGATACGATCCTCTTCTTGAGCGCCCGCGCCGCCTGCTCCGGGCTCTCGGCGGCAACGATGGCCGAGACCACCGCCGCCCCGTCGGCCCCGGCGGCGATGACAAAGGCGACGTTGTCGACATTGATACCGCCGATGCCGACCAGCGGTAGCCGCACCGCGGCACGTATCTGACGTACCCCATCAAGCCCGAGTGGCTCTGCGGCATCTTTTTTGGTGGTGGTGGCAAAAACCGGGCTGATGCCGATATAATCGGCCCCCTCCATTTCGGCCCGCAGCGCATCTTCGAGCGACTCGGCGGAGACGCCGATGATCAGACTCGGCCCGGCGAGACGACGGGCATCCGCTATTGCCATATCCTGCTGCCCGAGATGCACACCATCGGCTCCGGCTGCCAAGGCGACATCAAGGCGGTCGTTGATGATCAAGACCACTCCCGAGCCTTGCAGCAGCCTCTTGAGCTGTCGCGCAAGAAGGATGAACTCCCCAGTCGGACAATGTTTTTCTCGTAGTTGAACGACGGTGGCCCCACCGCGCACCGCCGCCTCTACCACTTCGAGCAGGGAACGTCCACGGCAGAGCGGACGATCGGTCACCAGATAAAGGGAATAGTCGGTGGCCCGCATGGTCGCTCCGCTCATGGCAGCAAGCGGCACGAAGCCGCTGCCTCCTCGGGGGAAATGGTGTAGAGGGCGTCGACCAGCTGGACCGCAAAAGTTCCCGGACCTGAGGCTCCAACCGCGGCCCGCTCCCCGCAGCTCTTGAAAAAGCTGAGACCGCAAGCAGTGGCCAGGAAAGGATCAGGCTCGACCGCGAGAAAGGCGCCGATGACGGATGTGGCGGCGCAACCGGTACCGGTGACCATGGCCATCAGCGGATGCCCCCCGGCCAGGCGCAGGATACGTTCACCGTCGGTGACGAGATCGACCGGTCCGGTTATGGCGATAACTGTACTCAAGCGTCGAGCCAATTCCCGGGCCGCCTCCACCGCCTCGTCCACCCCGTGGGTGGCATCGACCCCCTTACCACCGCCCAACCCGGCGCCTAGGGCAAGAATCTCCGAGGCATTGCCGCGGACCACCGACACCTTGGCCTCGGCCAGAATGTGTCCACAGGTCTCAGTGCGCAGCCTGGTGGCGCCGGCCCCAACCGGATCAAGGACAATAGGCGTTTTCAAGGTCGTCGCCTTCCTGGCGGCGAGAATCATCGCCTCTATCCAGGGCTTTTCGAGGGTGCCGATATTCAGCACCAGGGCCCCGGCATAGGACACCATCTCCTCGACCTCATCTATGGCATGGGCCATAACCGGCGAGGCGCCCAAGGCGAGCAAAACATTGGCGGTGGAGTTCATCACCACGAAGTTGGTAATGTTGTGGATCAAGGGCTTCCGGGCACGGATGTCCTGGAGAGTTCTGGTAATGCTTGGGGAGAGTTCGAACATAATGCGCCTCTTTTCCTGAAATTATCTGCTGAATTAAGGGGAAAAAGGGCGACGTATTGGCAGGAATAACCGCTACAGGAAATCGATGAAAAAGACTTCTGCAATTCCCTACGCTGGAATGATCCAGATCAGGTTCGACGGGTATGATCTCAGGCCTTGCGCCACCCCGGCATGATGATGCCTTGCACAGGCGACTGGTACAGTACGTCCATCGATTTGTCAAGCCTGATGCGCGGGAGAAAAGAACATCCGCGCCTTGCCAAAAGCACGACATATCAGGGAGGACACCACCCTGCGTGTGTTTCCCCACAGCCGTTCAACCTGCTCCCGAGAACAATCGAATATTTGCAGGCTGTACCCATAACAGCTAAAAAATATTGAGTTTATTGTAATTATATTCTAGAATCGGTACGTAAAGTGCTACTCAGATAGTATGTGCGTCAACCCAAATTAACCAAAGGTGAAAACGATGCGTACTGGCAGAACACAAACGGCGGGTGTCTTGGCAGCACTCATTTTCCTGGCAGCCACGGGGGCGATTGCCGCAGAGCGGGTGACAATCGGCACAGGGACCACCGCAGCCGGAAATATCTTTTTCAGAATCCTCGAACCCCTGGAGAAAGCCAGCAACCTCAAGTTGGCTATCATTACCGGCGGCCCGGTTCAGGCTCTCAAAGATCTTGATATCGGTATGGTGGAAGCGGCCGTAGGCGGGATGACCTTTGACGACTGGATGACCTTGATGGAAAGGGAGGGGGCTGCCGTCAAAAACAAACAGGCCTATAACAGCGAGGTTATCGGCGCCGACACCATTCAAGTAATCACCCACAAGGAGGTGAACATCTCTTCCTTGAACAAGGAACAACTCGCTAATATTTTCGAAGGAAAAGCTAAGAACTGGGCGACACTGGGAGGACCGAACCTTCCTATTGTCGTCTTTGCCAATCTCAAGAGCCCGGGAACTATCTTCGTTTTTCAGAAAGAGATCTTGGAAGGTAAGCCCTACTCCCCGGAAACTGTGCAACTCGCGACAGAAAGCGAGCTAAAACCGAGTATTCGGCGCACTCCCGGCTCAATTGCCCTTGCCACGCAAAGCCAGGTGGACGACACCGTCGCCGTTCCCGCCATCCCCAAAGTTGATCGGCCCATCACCCTCATCACCAAGGGAAAGCCGAGTGCCGGCGTCGCCAAAATGATCGAATTTATCCGCGGCCCAGGGCAACAGTTCATTGTCAAATAGCAGCGAACTGCGAACCATGGCAACGAAAACCGCCCAAAGAGCAAAGCCGATCCCTCGGGATCGGCTTTGCTCTTTGGGCTGGAAGTCCCCAACAATGAGCTGAACGCCATTTTCTGCCGCTTGTGCCTAAGCCTTCACTATCCGCCGAAATCGTCGTAGTGGATATTGCGCGGCTCGACACCAAGACCGTCGAGCATCTCGAACACCGCCTTGTTCATCATCGGCGGGCCGCAGAGGTAGTAGCTGACATCCTCCGGGGCCGGATGATCCTTGAGGTACCGATCAAGCAGCACTAGGTGAATAAACCCGGTGTGCCCGGTCCAGTTATCCTCAGGCAGGGGGCTGGAGAGTGCCAGATGAAAGGAAAAATTGGGGAATTGCTGCTCGAGGAGGCGAAACTCCTCGGTATAAAAGACCTCTTTGAGGCTGCGTCCGCCGTACCAGAAAGAGACTTTGCGGGTGGTGTTCTTGCCCTTGAAGAGATCGAAGACATGGCTGCGCAGAGGCGCCATGCCGGCGCCGCCGCCGATAAGGATGACCTCGGACTCACTGGCATCCATAAAGAATTCGCCGAAGGGGCCGGAAATGGTCACCTCGTCCCCGGCTTTGAGATTGAAAATATAGGAGCTTACCTGTCCCGGCGGCAGGGCGTCCTGGCCCGGCGGCGGGCTGGCGATGCGCACGTTGAGCTTGATGATACCCTGCTCCCCGGGGTAGTTGGCCATGGAATAGGCGCGGGTGACCGGGGTGTGTACATGGGATCTATACTGGAACATCTTGAATTTGGTCCAGTCGGAGAGAAAA
>CAYSON010000064.1:0-2546 GCA_964432635.1 uncultured Desulfopila sp. | reverse complement strand
CGAGGGTGTGGGGCGGCACCTCGATCTGAATATAGCCCCCCGCCTTGAAATCAACCTCCTCGCCGGCCGGCAGGCCGATCACCAGTTCCTTGATAAAGGTGGCGACGTTGCTGTTGGAGATCACCTTGCAGTGCCATTTTCGGGCTCCGAGGGTCTCAATGGGCACCTTGATCTTGATGTCCCGCTTCACCGCCACCTGGCAGGAAAGGCGCATCCCTAACTTGGCATCGCGGTTGTTGACCTGCGACTTCTCGGTGGGCAGGATTGAGCCGCCACCCTCGGTGACGATGCAACGGCACTGACCACAGGAACCTCCACCGCCGCAGGCCGAGGAGAGGAACAACCCCTGCTCGGCAAGGGCGGTGAGCAGCTTGCCGCCGGGTTTAACCGTCAATTTCTTCTGCTCGTTGATGTCGATGGTCACTTCGCCCTCCGGCAGCAGAGTGCGCTTGGCGACGACGATGCACGTCACCAGCACCAACTGGATGGCGAGAAAGCAGAGGACGCCGAAGTAGATTTCCGTCATTGCAGCATGTCCTTGTCTACAGGTTTCTGTCTATCATCCTTAAAGCTCCATGCCGGCCAGACCCATAAAGGCCAGGGCGATGAGGCCGACGGTGATGAAGGTCAAACCGAGGCCGCGCAGTCCAGCCGGGGGATCGGCGTACTCGAGTCGTTCACGGATACCGGCCAGGGCCACCACCGCCAGAAAGAAGCCGCCCCCGGAGCCGATGCCGTAGGCGATGCTTTCACCAAAAGTATAGTCGCGTTCGACCATGAACAGCGTCCCGGCAAAGATGGCACAGTTGACGGTGAGCAGGGGCAGAAAGATGCCGAGGGTATTGTAGAGGCCCGGTAAGAATCGGTCGATGACCATCTCAAGGATCTGCACCACCGCGGCGATGATGGCGATATAGGTGAGTAACCCGAGGAAACTGAGGTCGAGCTGAGGATACCCCGCCCAGGCCAGAGCCCCGGCCTTGAGCAGATAGGTGTAGATGAGATTATTGATCGGCACGGTGATGGTCTGAATAAACAGCACCGCCGCACCCAGGCCGACGGCGGCCTTGACCTGCTTGGAGATGGCCACAAAGGTGCACATCCCAAGAAAAAAGCTGAGCGGCAAGTTCTCGAGAAAGATCGAGCGGATAACGATATTGAAATAGTGCTCCATCACTCTTTCTCCTGTTGGCTGGGGTCGGCAGTGCGGAGAATCCAAATGATCATAGCGATAAGAAAAAAACCGCACGCCGGCAAGACCAGCATGCCGTTACGCAGGTACCAGCCGCCATCGGTGGTGAGCGGCATCACCGTCACCCCGAAAAGACTGCCGGAGCCGAACAGCTCACGGACAAAGGCCACCGACATGAGGATAAAGCCGTAGCCGAGGCCGTTGGCTATGCCGTCGATAAAGCTGGGAATGGGCGGGTTGGACATGGCGAAGCCCTCGGCCCGACCGAGGAGGATGCAGTTGGTGATAATCAAGCCGACGTAGATGGAGAGCTGCTTCGACAGGCTGAAATAATAGGCCTTGAGCACCTGATCGACGAGAATCACCAGGGTGGCGGCGACGATGATCTGCAGGCCGATGCGGACGCTGTTGGGAATCTGGTGCCGCACCAGGCTGATGGTCATGCTGGAGAATGCGGTCACCAAGGCGACGCAGATCGACATCACCAGGGCGGTGGTCATCTGGCCGGTGACCGCCAGTGCCGAGCAGATTCCCAGCACCAGCAGGGCGATGGGATTGCGCTTGAAGATCGAACGGGTGAGCAGTTGCACATTGGTCTCAGCCATGGATGTCTCCACCTGGTAGCGAAGATTTTGGAACAGTTGCGCCAGTGGGTTGCGCTTGGCGCAGTTTCTCGAAAAACGTTTTAAAGCCGTGCTCCCCAAACCAGAACTCCATCAGTTTATCGACCCCCTGAGTGGTGATGGTCGCTCCGGACAATCCGTCGATGAGGTAATCCTTGGCCGGTCCTTCGGCGGCAGCCTTGCCCTTGGCAAAGGAGAGCCCCACCCCCCCGGCCTGGTCGTAGATTTTTTTTCCTCGCCACCCCGACTGCCACGCCGGGTTTTCGATCTCACCGCCCAGCCCCGGGGTCTCGCCATGCTCATAGAAGGAAACACCGCGAATGGTGGAGAGATCGCCTTCGACGGCGACGTAGGCGTACATGGTCGACCACAAGCCCTTGCCGCGCACCGGCAGGATGTATTGTGACACCCTGTCGCCGTCTTTAACCAGATACACCAAGGAATAGTTCTCCTGCCGGCGAATCCGTGCCCGGTCGATGCTGGCTTCCAGGGCTCGACCGCCGTCGTCGCTCAGGGCTGCCTTCAACTGCTGATATCCTTCCGGTCGCATGGTCTCCGCAGGGACATAGCTGCCACTGGCCAATTCCACCACCTTGATGTCGATGGTGGCGAACATCTGTTCGATGGATTTGCTTTTATCGTAGAGGCCGGCGGCGTGGAGAACATGCTTCTTGCGGTCGAGATCGCGGTTTTCCTCCTGCTTTGGCCTGAGACCCACCGCCGCTCCGGCC